>CAMLCX010000674.1 GCA_946478635.1 uncultured Pseudomonadota bacterium | reverse complement strand
AAATCCATGATGTTGCGGAAATTGGCGCCGCGGAACGAATAAATGCTTTGCGCGTCATCGCCGACCACCGCTACGTTGTCGTGGGTCGCCGCCAGCAAGCGGACGATCTGCGACTGCAAGCGATTGGTGTCCTGGTACTCGTCCACCATGATGAAGCGATAGGTTTCGGATAAGCGCTCCCGGACGGCGGCATGGTTGGCTAAAAGGTCGCGCAAATTGACCAGCAGGTCATCGTAGTCGAGCAGTGATTTGCCGCGTTTGTAGCCGGTATAGCGGCTGAAAAGCTCGGCCAATTCGACGTTGGCCTCGACTAAATGCGGGTATTCCAGCTCGAGCAAATCATTGAGCCCGGTTTGTTTGTTGTGAGTCATGCTGAAGATTTCAGCCACGGTCTGTTTGCGCGGAAAGCGCTTTTCTTTGGTGTTGAGACCCATCTCTGTCCGAATCAGCTGGATCAGGTCCTCGCTGTCGGTCCGGTCCATGATGGTGAACGACGGCGCCAGCCCGAGGTGGCGGCCATGGCCGCGCAGCACCAAATTGGCGAAGGAATGAAACGTGCCGCCGCCCACCTGGCTGCAGCGGCCGTCGATCAACAGACTCGCGCGCCGGAGCATTTCCTCGGCCGCTCGGCGCGTGAATGTCAGCAGCAGGATCGAACGCGGATCGATGCCCTGATCGATGAGATGAGCAACGCGATAAACAAGCGTTCGAGTCTTACCGGTGCCCGCGCCGGCGATGATCAGCAAAGGCCCCTCGATTGCGGTCGCCGCCTGATACTGCGCCTCGTTTAGCTCTTTGCGGTAGTCAAGCCCTGAGCTGTTGTGGACAGGAAGCGTGGAGTTTTTCAGAATGTAAGTGGTGGTCAAGGAATCTCCAATTGGAACGTAAAGTACCCATTTTCCCGTGGTGGAGCAAGCGATAGCGCTTCGGAATTTGCGGAATGGAAAGCCGCCGATAGCTCTAACTAAAAAGCTGGGAAGGTCGAGCTGCTCCAAATAGTCGGCCTCTCGCAAAATCCTGCGCTGAAATGAAGCGAAATTCGCATGTCTCCAAAGTGAAACAGACTTCGAAAAAATCCTCCATCCAAGGAGTAGGAAAACTCGGACGGTAGCCATCGTCGCTCTGCGGGTTGGCACGGATGTGGTGCATTTTTGTCGAGTTACACGGCTCGGGCGGCTTGGTACGAAGATTGCGCCAACTGATCTAACGACGTCTTGAAGAGAGAATTAAGAGGTAGAAAAAAGGTGACTCACATACACCTCCTGTGGTTGATCGGCGCCGCACTCGGTTTGGCGCTGTTGATCGGTATTTTGTAATCTATGCGACCCTCGTTCCGATCCATCCGTGCAATTTAGCTCCGGAGGTGATCGATGAAAAAGATTGCGATCGCGATTGTTGCTCTGCTTATTCCGGGGGTTTTGAGCGCCGCCGAAATCAAGGGAGTCGTTCTAAAAGTTGATCCTGCCGAGAGAAGGCTTGTGCTTAAAACCGAGCGAGGCGAGGAGACCTACGAGACGACGACGGAAACCAAAGGCCGTGAGCTTTTAAAAGTCGGCGCCAGTGTGACTATTGTGTTTACCGAAAAGGACGGCGATCCGAAGGTGATCGAGGTTACTCGTAACTAATTGCCGACTCTTATCCGATTCCATCAGATCCCGACCCCGCGACGGCTTGGATCGAGGCAGGCTATGTCTTTGGCTTGAAGATCAAAAATGCTTGTCGATCGAGGAAATCGAATTCCTGCTCGAGTGCAAAGCCGGCTTGTTCCATCTCTCGTTTGATGAATTCGCTCGGAGTATAGTGGCGCAAAAGTCCCTCGATCCAAGCGCGCCGGTCGAAGTCCAGGATAGCGATCCGACCGCCGGGACGAAGACTCTGGCGTAGGTTGCCAAAGTAAGCAACGCGATTGTCGATGTGATGATAGGTGTTCGACGTGAAGATCAGATCGACGCCGGATTTCGGCAGCAAAGAATCGTTAGGTTTTGCGAGTATCGGTTCTATGTTGTTCGATGATTTTTCCTTGGCGACTTTTGCGACCAAACCGATCATGTCCGGATCGACGTCAACCGCATAAACTTTGCCCGTTGGCCCGACGGCATCGGCTAATCTAAACGTAAAATAGCCGCCGCCGGAGCCGAGATCCGCAACGATGGATCCGGGCTGGATTTTGAGCGCCGCGATGACCTTTTGCGGCTGCTGCCATTCGTCCCGGTTGACGCCTTCGTAGGCGCACTGTTTCAAGCGGGCACAGCCCGCAAGAATCGCGGTTAAGGCAACGAGCTTAAATAAAAGGCGATGTCTGGCCAGCACGGTGGAGGACGTTGAGTTCCGCTAGTGCGGCGGGTTATTTGCCGTGACGTATTCGATGCCGCGCGCCACTTTTTGACGGAGATCGACAACGTCAAAGGGTTTGCCGATAAAATCAAAGGCGCCGTTTTGCAGCGCTTTGGCGGCCAGCTGCTGTGAGTTGACTCCGGTAAGAATGATGACGGCGCAACCCGGATGAATCTCTTTGATTCGCTGCAACACGACCAACCCGTCGGATTTTGGCATAATCACATCGAGCAGAACAAGATCGGGCCTCGCTTCAGCGACTCTCTCCAAGGCAACGTCGACCGAATCCGCTTCGATCAAACGAAACTCCTTGCCGAGAACCATCTTGAGAGACTCGCGCACGCCCATCTCGTCGTCGACCAATAAAAGGAGCGGAGGGTTCCCTGTCATAGCACCTCCGGATCAGAGCCATTTCATGCCGGAATTTAATCTCTCACGT
>CAMLCX010000673.1 GCA_946478635.1 uncultured Pseudomonadota bacterium | reverse complement strand
AAGTTGAAGGTTTCCATCGAAGCGTTCGAGCCCTATCTCGAACATGTCTGAATCACCGTCCATGAATCCGGAAACTGCCCGGCGCGCTGCGGAAGCGGTTCCGGGCATTCCGCGCGACGCGAACGGTCCGGTGTTTCGCACTCCCTGGGAAGCTCACGCGTTCGCGATGGCAGTGGCGCTTCATGAGAAAGGCCTGTTCGCCTGGAGCGAGTGGTCCGCGATGCTCGGCGAGGAGATCAAGAAAGCCCAGGCCGCCGGCGATCCCGACACGGGAGAAACCTACTACCTTCATTGGCTTGCAACACTCGAACGCATGGTCGCGGAAAAAGGCGCAACCTCGGCGCAAGCGCTTGAGCAGCATTACCAAGCCTGGGAGCGCGCGATGCACAGAACGCCTCACGGCAAACCGATTGAGTTGAGAGCCGAAGACTTCCATAAGTGATGGTCCGCGATAGCAGCACTATCATACCAGGTAGAGCGCGGTGGCAGCGCAATTACTATGAGCGTATTGTTCGAATGAAGAATCCTTCACCGCATTCGACGGTACATTGTCGATACCCCGGCGCAATTGGAATTTGACCGGGAGAATCCGGCAGTGTGTACATTCGAACGGTAGGGCGATTCATGAATCGCCCCTACGGGTAAAATAAATCTATGCCCAAAACGCTTCGCACCTTTCTCGATGACATGCGCCGTGCCTATCCGAGTGAAGTCGTTTCTATCTCCAAGAGCGTCAACCCTCTTACCTATGACGTCACCGCGATCGTCAAGCAGCTCGGCGCGCTAAAGAAGTTTCCCGTGCTCATTTTCGAGCAACCGCTGAACGCGCACGGCCGAAAGAGCGACATGCAACTCGTCATGAGCGCGGAGAATTCGCAAAAGAAAGTGCAGGTGGCGCTTGGCGTGTCGCATGATATGGACCGCGCGGAAATGGCGCGCGAGTGCCTGCGTCGGGAAGCGAATAAGATCGGGCCGGTGATCGTTAACCAAGATTCGGCTCCGGTCAAAGAGATTATTCAAACCGGCAGTCAGGTCGACCTCTACGAACTGCCGCTGTTGCGGCATCACGAAATGGACGGCGGCCCGTATATCGATATGTCGAGCGTTGCGAAAGACCGGAGCAGCGGTGTCTACAATTGTTCCTACCATCGAATGGAAGTGAAGGACCGCAACCACACCGGGTTTTTGATGACCTTGCAGCACACGTGGCGGATTTTTCGCGCCTACGAAGAGGCCGGTGAGGAATGCCCCGTGGCCACGGTGATCGGCCATCATCCGGCTTATCAGATGGGCGCATGCTACAGCGGGCCGTTTGAAATCAGCGAGTACGAGATCATCGGCGGCTACCTGCAGGAGCCGTTGCGGCTAGTACCCTCGGAAACCTGGGGCGAGCGGTTGCTCGTGCCGGCCGACGCCGAGATTATCATTGAAGGCGCTTTATTGCCCGGCAAGCGCATGGTTGAAGGACCATTCGGCGAAGTGAACGGCTATCTGGGCGTCCAAGGCTATCAGCAGTCAGCGCATTACGAAGTGCGCGCCATCACGCGCCGGCGCGGCGCCCTGCATACTTCGATTTTCACGCCGGAAGGGGACAAACCGTGGATGGATCTGGCGCGCGAGGGCGCCTATCTACGCCGATGCCGGGAGGCGGTGCCGGGAGTGCAAGCTGTCTGCGCCAGCGGGCGCCATGCGCTGCTCAATGTTTTTATCTCCATGAAAAAGATGTCCGAAGGCGATCCTGGTCGTGCGGCTGCGGCGGCGCTGACGTGGGACTGGGCTAAAAACGTGTTTGTCTTCGATGAGGATATCGACGTCTACAATCCGACGGAAATCCTCTGGGCGCTGGCGACGCGCGTGCAGCCGCACCGGCAGATTTCGATCATCAACGATATGATGCGCGGAAGTTTGATCGATCCATCGATGGATCATCCGCGTCGAACATCGGTCATGATCGTCGATGCGACCAAACCGCTCGATCGGCCGTTCTCACCTGTTTCCAAGTGCCCCGACGACGCGATGGAGAGGATCCATTTGGCAGAATTCGTGCCTGGCGAAGTCTTGCAGCATATTCCGGTGGATCGAACGACATACTGGGCGTGATTGGAGGTCGTCTCATGAAGTATTGGGTTTGTTTTCTGATGGTTCTTTTGCTGCCCGCGGTTAGTTTTTTATCGGGCGAATCGGCGCGCGCGGCGTCTCGAGAGCCCGAGGAGATCTGGCAGGAGTTACTTAAGTTGCCGAGTGAAGAGCGGCAAAGGCGGCTTGTTTCCGGCGCAAAGACCGAAGGCAAGGCGGTTATTTACGGCAATATTAGCGCCGATCATCTCGAGCGCCTGCGCATCGACTTCGATAAACGCTATGGTGTGAAACTCGACGGTTATCGCGCCTCGGGCGAGCGAGTCGCGAACCGGCTCTTGACCGAAGCGAGGGCCGGCAAACTCGACGCCGACGTGATGGCGCCGAGCAACGAGCACATTCCAGCTCTGATCAAGGCCGGTGTCGCCGGGCGCTACAATTCTCCCGAGCGAGCCGCATTTCCCGATGCGCACAAGGATCGCCAGGGTTACTGGACCGCTTACGACTACAACGTCGCGGTGATTGCCTATAATACCCGGCTGGTACCGGCCGCCGAGGCGCCGAAAAAATACGAAGATTTTCTCGAGCCGAAATGGAAAGGCAACTTTGCGCTCGACATGGATCCGGACAAGTCGATCATGGGCTGGTTGAAAACCTGGGGGCCGGAGCGGACGAAAAAGTATATGCAGGCAATCAGCAAGAACGA
>CAMLCX010000672.1 GCA_946478635.1 uncultured Pseudomonadota bacterium | reverse complement strand
ATTCGACAGTTCGATATGAATAAGGGTGACCTACTGATCGCCAGTAAATGGGTCGGTTTGCTGTCCGTGGTTTTCCTTCTAACGGCAGCGGGCGCCGATCGCGTCGTCGTGATTGAGGACTGGTTGACCCATGCGGTGAGCCAAAAAGGGATTCCTTCGGGCTGGAAGGGCGAAGCCTTTGGACAGCGTGCCGATTACGATTTCACGATCGAGCAAGGCGCCGGCAGGCGGGTTATCCACCTAGAGAGTCGAGATGAGCATTCGACCATCGCAAGAGACATCACAGGCAAAGTGAACTTGAAAGAAACCCCGATTCTGGAATGGACCTGGAAGGCGACCATTCTCCCGACGGGCGGCGACCTGCGGCGGAAAGAAACCACGGATATGGCAGCCCAACTCTACGTCGTATGGCCCCGGTTTCCCGAACTCCTTCGCTCGCGGATTATTGGATATGTCTGGGATGCGACGACTCCGGTCACAACAATTGTGAAGAGCCAAAAGACCGGGACGGTCACGTTTGTGGTGATGCGGTCCGGGTCAGGAGATCTCGGTAAGTGGCTTACGGAACGTCGCAACGTCGTCGAAGACTATGCGAAGATCTACGGCGAATTCCCCGATAATCCCGGTGCCATTACGATTTCGATCGACTCGAATGACACCCACTCGACGGCCGAATCCTTTATGGGGCCGATCGTCTTTCGCGCACAGTGAGAAGCGCTTTCATCGCATTGTCGATATAGCCGGAGATTTTGTAGTTTGCGCCGATTCGTTCTATCAGACGTGACCGCATTCGAATTATTGCCGAGTTTTCTTCTGGCAAAGTAATGGCAAAATCGGAAAATGCGTCTGTGTTCTTCAGTGGTTATGCGTGCAACGAGAATCCCCAATCCTCGTGGCTGGGATTGCGCTGGCTGCTGGATGTGCGTTGAGCAAGCAAAAGGGGTGAGGCAATTGATTGTCCTTCAGATGGCGGATCAAATCGATCTCTCGCCTAGAAATCCTCGTCCCGCTGCGTGGACTACCTCTCTGGATAATGGTCTCCGATCCCGTCGGCTAGCAATTCATCGGGGAGCGTCGTGAACTTCGCCGCCGCATCTTTGAGCGCGCGATGCTCGACGGCACGCGAAAGCCTCTCGTTCTTGGTCGGCCCCTGCTTTTGTCCGAGGAAGGGTTTAATGATGAGGTAGATGACATCGCGAAGCGGCATGTGACGCATGAAGCGCCGCAGCAAGCGAAACGTCTGCACCGGATAGTGCGTTAATTTGTAGCGGAATATTTTGCGGAATCCGGCGCTTCGTTCGGCGTTGATTACCGGACCCGCCAGGCAGGTCGGATCGATCTCCGAGCATTTAAAGTACTTGAACCAGTCCCTCGCATCGTCGACCAAGCCACGTCCCACGTACTCCTTCCACAGCGGCGTACCGCGGTAAACGCACAGCCGGTTAAATCCGAACGTGTCCAACCGGAGTTTGGCCGCAAAGTCGAACGTCGCGCGTATATCTTCGACGCTTTCGTCAGGATTGCCGACGACAAAAAAACCATGAACGATCTCGATTCCGGCTTGCTTGGCCTTGTTGACCGCTACCTCGACCTGCTCCAGCGTTTGATCTTTCCTTAATCGATCGAGTACTTTCTGGCTGCCGCTCTCGATCCCGAACATCAGCGTGCGACAATGGGCTTTCGCCATGGCTGGAAAAAGGTGCTGCGCGGTGGAATCCACGCGACCCTCGCAGCCCCATTGGATGTTGATTCCGTTGTCGTTGATGCCCTTGCAGATCGCCTCGATACGTTTCGGTTGGAGGAGAAAATGATCGTCGACAAAATAGACCGCGCCATAATCCAGCGACTGCAAGTGCTTGAACTCGTCGACAACGTGCTGGGGGCTGCGTGAGCGCCACTTGCCTTCATTGAAGATCGGGATATCGCAAAAAACGCACGGCCACGGACATCCACGCGAAGTCTGCATCGTGGTGAAGCGCTCCATCGACAGCACCGCAGGCACATCGAGGGGCATCGACTCGACAAAATCCAAAGGTAGGCTCTCTCGGTCCGGGAACGGCCATTGATCAAGGGCGCGATCCAGCGCACGATTCGGGTTGTGAACGGCGCGGCCATCTTTTTCCCAAGTGAGACCCGCGACGTCGTCAGGATCATCCAATCTTTCGAGCAAATCGAGGATCAGCTGTTCGCCGTCGCCGCGGCACACGAAATTCACCTCTGGACACTGCTGCTTGATGAGTTCGGCGTTCAACGTGGCAAACACGCCGCCAAAGGCCAGGCGGATACGGGAATCGGCGGCGCGAATTTGACGGGCGAGGATCTTGGCGTACGGGTAACTCGTCGTGCTCAAAAAACTCAACCCGACCAGGTCGGGTTGTTGTCTGCGAATCTCGTCAACAATGACCTCATTCGGTGTCTCCGGATTGGCCTGATCAAACATCACACACTCGTGCCCGGCGCGTTTGACCACCGCGGAGAGCGACATGATCCCGATCGGCGGGAAACCCATCACCCGTATATTGCCGTTTTTTGCGCGGGTCGCCGCCGGTAGAGCATAGAACTGGGGGTCGCGTATATGGATAAGAAAAATCCGCATAATGTCACCTCCTGTCATGGAAGCCTTGCTGGATGAGAAGGAAACCTATTTCATCGCGCGTGTCTTGCTGGTCGTCGGCGAAATCTACCGCGCCGCCAAGCGCGCTGTCAACCAGTGATCGCTCGACCTGGAGCACTTCTTTCCGAAAGAGCATAGTCCAGCCAAGGGCGGGTTTCATGTCACGATCGACTCGCTC
>CAMLCX010000671.1 GCA_946478635.1 uncultured Pseudomonadota bacterium | reverse complement strand
CCCATGCATTTGATCCACTCTTTGGTCTTCTCTTCGCCCATCATGACATAGAGCCCCGCCAGGAACCGGGTTTCCGAAGGGTCGAAAGACGCCTGTCCTTTAAACTCCGGCTTGCATAGATCGAACCAGGTCTTGGGCGCCTTGTCCGGTTTGATCAAGTTGGTGTTGTAGGAAATTCCATGTTCGGCCCAGTACCAGGGCACCCAGCGATTCTCCTTATCGATGAAGCCCTGATACTGCTTCAAGATTTTTTTTGTCGCCGGCGTCGGGTATTTGGCAATCAGGTTTTGTTTTAAGATCACCGCCATATCGGGCACGCCCAGCGTGAGAATATCCGTGAGGTGCCGGCCCGCGGTTTCCTCGGCGATAAAGCGTTCCGCCGCATCCTGGGAACCCAGGTCTCCCATGTCGAGTTTGATGAAGGGGTAGCGTTTCTCGAACAACTTGGCGTGATCCCGCGCGTTCTTGCCGCGCCAGGTGTGAACAAAATTGAGCTTGCCTTCGCTGCGCGCGCCCTCTTCCAAACGCTTTTCCCGCTGATCCGGGGGCAGCTTGGCCAACGTGTTATAGAGCTGTTCCGGCGAGGCTTCCGCCGCAAAGGTTCTGCCGCTGGAAAATCCCGCCAGCAATCCAACAACCGCGAATCCGAAAATACGAGCCAACTTCAGCATCGTGATCGACCTCCCTGGCGTAATTGCGCCATCGCCCTTCCCTATATTCCAGTTACGCACGCGGATTCAAGCGATCTTTTGCTAAGCTGAACTGATGAGGGTAGAATTCTAAGAAGAGGAATCAGTAATGCCACCGAAAATATACATCGACGGGCAGGCAGGAACCACGGCATTGAGGATCCGTGATTGGCTCGCCGGACGCAATGATCTCGAAGTTGTGACCCTTCCCGAAGAGCTGCGCAAGAATCCCGAAGCTCGAAAAACGGCGCTGAAGGACGCGAGCATCGTGCTTTTGTGCTTGCCCGATGCGGTCGCAAAAGAAGCCGCTTCCTGGCTCGCCGACTCGCCGGTGCGAATTCTCGACGCCAGCACGGCGCACCGCGTTGCGGAGGGTTGGGTGTACGGCTTGCCGGAATTGATCCAGGATCAGCGCGAGAAAATAGCCAAAGCTCCGCGCGTGGCCAATCCCGGCTGTTACTCATCTGCCGCAATTTTGCTGTTGCGTCCGCTCGTGGACGCCGGGCTGATTGCAAGCGATACCCCTTTGTCGATTCACGCTCTCTCGGGTTACTCAGGCGGCGGCCGTTCGATGATCGAACGCTGGGAGGACCCCAAGCACGGCTTGCTCAAGCTTGCCCATGAAGCTCCCTACAGCATCACGAAGTTTCACAAGCACATCCCGGAGATCATGCATTACGGAGCGCTTGACGCCGAGCCTCACTTCTTGCCCAACGTCGGCCCGTTTCGTTGCGGCATGCGCGTCGAGATCATGATCCCGGCCAAGGTGCGGCTGAAATCGGGCAGTGCAAAAGCCATGTGGGAAATCTTATCGGCGCGCTACGAAAAGGAAACGTTCGTCCGGGTCGAGGAGTTGACCGATGCAAGCGAAGCGGACGAATTCAGCTTCGACCCGCAGGCATTCAATAATACCAATGTCATATCCCTGCGCGTGCTGCCGCATCAATCGGGCCACATTCTGCTGATGGCTCGCCTCGATAACCTCGGCAAGGGCGCGGCCGGAGTGGCCATACAGAATCTCAATCTCATGCTCGGCGTTCCGGAAGAGACGGGCTTGCCGGGATAGAGTCGCCCAGCGAAGCACCCCGTCCAAAGCAGTCAGGAACATGCCGCAAGACCTGCAGGATTCTTGCTTCCTCTCCCTCTGGGAGAGGACTGAGGTGAGGGCATGATCGCTCCGCTGGCTCTCTTCCCGCCCTTCTCCCAGGGAGACCTGTGTCGCAAATCCGAAAAATCGCGCCCGTGTCATCGGCGAGACCTTTCCGCCCTGCGCGCGTTGGGCACGATGCGCAGAGGCGCGGGAACGAATGGACGCACGGCACGAATGACGGCAGCGGCGACCGAAAACATTTTTGCCTTGCGCCCGCTCCAGCTCAACCCATAATCACTTCGCAATTTTTCCGGTAGCAAACCTGCCGTCACAAATCGAAACAACGGTCCCGCCGACTTGAAAATCCACGGACGCGCGTAGAGAACATCCTGAGCCAGTCTTTTTGCCGTGGGCCCCACGACAATCCGGTCGCCGTCCAGCATCCCTCTCACGTACCGCTCGAAATCCGCCAGCCGGGACGGGAGGATTGTTTCTTGAACGCCGAACAAGCGAGCCAGCTTTTTGGAATCATCGTAGTAGGTCATTCTTTCACGCTCATCCATCGGCACGACAAAATGACCATAAGCAACCATCGCCGAGTCGATCAGCGTGGCGTGGACCCAGAGGAGCAGGTCTTGATCCAATGCGTCGTAATTTCCTCCGGTGAAGTATGATTCATGCTCGGGAACGAGACCGCGCACTTTGCTGTGAACCTTTTCGACCCTTTCAAGAGCGGCGTCTGCCTCCGAACGCACGTCGAACACGATCGACCATATGGTGCTCATGGTGCGATAGAGCCGGCCGAAAGGGTCCTCTTGGAAACGGCTGTGATCGGCAACACCCGCAGCAACTTTGGGGTGAGCCAGCTGCATGAGCAGCGCGCGGCCGCCTGCCAATAGCAAGACCATCTCGCGATTGACCTGCCAGATCTTGCTGTTGAAATCAAAAAGCCGCGCGTTGTTTTCTAAAGCTGATTTAATTGTTGCCTCTACAATTTAACAAGCAGCTTGCTGAA
>CAMLCX010000670.1 GCA_946478635.1 uncultured Pseudomonadota bacterium | reverse complement strand
GTTGATCGAGTTGTAACTCTGGAGGAACGAAGGCACCGGCGCGAATGTTTCATATTGATCTCGGCGCTCGGCACGATTCTTGACCTTTTCGCTGCTGACCTCATGGGCAACTCACCCGCCTGCATCTTCAAGGCACACCTGCTTTGCCTTCGTTCCGGACGGGTTGCAGCTCGATCGCGGCGTCACCGCGAATAATCCGAGCTAGTAGCTTGCCCGCGTCGCGAAGGCATGGCAAGAAAGACAACGAGGGTTATTCGGCGCACCTGATCAATCCTCTCCACTCCAGTCCTTTAACATACGCGGAGAAAACTTTCGATGTCGAAATCGATGCAATCGGAGTTGCGCCCCGAAGTGCACGGAAAAAAGTGCATGATTATTTAAACTTCGCAACAATACGATGTTCAATCGTCTACGCTTTAGCCCCCTCGCCCGCGGCCTGACCACGCTTTACACGAGCGCGCTGCTCGCCGGTATGTGGTCGATGATCGTGCCGGCCATTCCGGTGCTGGGGACATCCTTCGGCATCACTCCCGGCACAGCGGCGCAGATTATAACCGCGCTCGCGCTCGGCCGGTTTGCCGGCATGCCGCTCAGCGGCATGGTGCTCGATCGACTCGGCACCCGCGCCGCGCTGACGTCAGGCCCCGCCCTCGCATGCTCGGCTGCTCTGCTCGCCGGACTCACGCCCTGGTTCAGCTTGATCCTCGTCTTGGTCTTCATCATCGGCATTGGCGAAAGCATTTGGGTGATTGCGCGAGAAGTCGCCGGCATCGACCTCGCGCGCCAGGATCAACGCGGCCGCGTCCTGAGCGGTTTCCACGGCATCAACAATTTGGGCCTCGCCCTGGGTCCGCTCTTCGGCGGCATGCTCACCGAATCCATCGGCTTTCGCGCGGTTTTTTTCGGCTACGCGGCATGCGCCACCGCCGCGGTTCTGCTGGGCGCCGCGGTAGCGAGCGCGCCACCGACAGCACCTGAGAAAATTTCCGGCAAGCCCGCTTGGAGCTTCGCCACGCTCGGCCGGCACTTGCGCGCCTTGAGGGATTTGTTTCACCAGATCGACCCGGACCTGCGCGCGACCTACGTGGTGCTGACTTTCGCCACGCTGACCAGCTTCGTGCATCGTGTGACGACCCAGAGCATGCTGCCACTGCTCGCGAGCTCGCAACTTGGCCTGTCACCCAAGGACATCGGCATGCTGTTTACAATCTCGGGCTTTTCGGTTTTTGCCATGATCCTGCCGGCCGGCTTCGTCATCGACAAAGTCGGCAGAAAATGGGCGACTGTGCCAAGCACGGGGATTCCGGCCATCGCCTTTTTGTTTATCCCTTTCGCGCAAAATTTCTTTCAGCTCGCCGTGCTGATCTCGTTTCTCGGCATTGCCAATGGACTCTCGCTGGGTTCGCTGGCGACCTCAACATTCGACGTCGTTCCCGCAAGCGCCCGCGGCCGGCTGCAAGCGGCGCGGCGAACCATCGCCGAAGTGGGCGGCGTAGCTGCGCCTCTCCTCGGCGGGCTGCTCGCGGATAAGTTCAATGCGGGCGTGCCGTTTTTAGCTTATGCACCGCTGCTTGTGATTTCGGCTCTTTTGCTTGCCTTCGTCGCCAGGGAAACGCTGCAAAAGTAACCGCCTTGAACCGGGCAGTGCGATCCGGGAATCTCGATTCGATTTCGCAAAATTTTTGTCTATAATGGCCGGATTGAATGGAACAATGGCCCTATGCAATACCGAACCGACGATCTAAGAATCAAAGAAATTAAAGAGTTAACGACACCTGCGCAACTGTTGGGTGATTTTCCCATCACGCCAAAAGCAGCCCGAAACGTCTACGAAACGCGCCAGGAGATCCATCGGATTCTCCACGGCGCGGATGATCGCCTATTGATTATCATGGGGCCGTGCTCGATCCACGACGTGAAAGCGGGCAAGGAATACGCCGCCAAACTCAAAGAAGCCAAGGATCGCTGCGCCGATGATCTTCTGATCGTCATGCGCGTTTATTTTGAAAAACCCCGGACAACAGTCGGTTGGAAGGGTTTGATCAACGACCCCAATCTCGACGGCAGCTTTCGCATCAACGAGGGGCTACATCTGGCGCGGCAACTCTTGCTGGAATTGAACGAATTCGGCATGCCCGCCGGCTGCGAATTTCTCGACATGATCTCGCCGCAGTATTTCGCGGATCTGGTTTCCTGGGGCGCCATCGGCGCGCGCACCACCGAAAGCCAGGTCCACCGCGAGCTGGCATCGGGTCTCTCCTGCCCCGTTGGTTTCAAGAACGGCACCGACGGCAACGTGCGCATCGCCATGGACGCCATTCGCGCCGCCCAGGCGCCGCATCATTTTTTATCGGTCACCAAGGCTGGGCATTCGGCCATTGTTTCGACCTCTGGAAACGAAGACTGCCACATTATTCTGCGCGGCGGCAAACAGCCCAATTACGATGCCGCCAATGTCGACGCCGCCGCGAAGAGCCTGGCTGCGGCGGGCATTCCGGCGCGCATCATGATCGACTGCAGCCACGACAACAGCGGCAAAGATCCGGCCAAGCAAGTGGCGGTGGGTCACAATGTCGCCGAACAAATCGCCGCGGGAGACGCGCGCATTTTCGGCATCATGGTCGAGAGCCATCTCAAGGCCGGCCGTCAGGATCTCATCCCGGGCAAGCCGCTCACCTACGGCCAGAGCATTACCGATGCCTGTGTGGGCTGGGAAGACACCCGGAACTTGATCGACACGCTCGCCGACGCCGCGCGCCAGCGGCGCGTCAAAGCAGCCTCCAACGGCGAGTCGGAGTAG
>CAMLCX010000669.1 GCA_946478635.1 uncultured Pseudomonadota bacterium | reverse complement strand
TCAACGATACCCATCCCAGCGTGGCCTGGCTCAAGTTTGCCGCGTTGGCGGAGGGCGCCCGATTGGCGACCGCCGAGCTGTGGCATTGAGTCGGAAGAGAGAGCCGCCGCGCAAGCGTTATGGTGTGCGTCGACGGAGCAAGAAAGTCGAGACGTAAAAATAGACCCCCTTGCTCTGACCGCAGCCGCGATACGAGATGCTAGGCTGTAGGGCGTTGGGAGCAAGCAGCGATCGGGAGCGGTAGGGGTGTTTTTTAAGGACGACGAAGTTGGTAAGAAGGGATAGAACTCAAGAGTAAAACCATTGTCCGAAGCACGCTAAAAATTTTTGCGTCTCGCCATGAGCTTTTGCGCCTGCCTCGGGTGCACACGAAACGGAGATGACCATGGCCAGCAGAGTCGAGGTCGGCGGTCTTAGGATCGATGAACGGCTCTATCGTCTGGTGCGCGATGAGATAGCGCCGGGGACTGGCGTGAAGGTCGACGCCTTTTGGAAGTCTCTCGGCGCGATCGTGAGAGATCTTGGGCCGAAGAATCGCGCGCTCTTGGCAAAGCGTGACCGGCTGCAAAAGCAGATTGATGACTGGCACCTGGCCCGCTCCGGCCAGTCGTTTGACATCCGGGTTTACGCTGCCTTTCTGCAAAAGATCGGTTATCTCGTCCCCGAGGGGAAAAAATTCAAGATCACCACGGCCAAGGTCGACGCCGAGATCGCTGCAATCGCCGGTGCGCAGTTGGTGGTACCGCTCGACAACGCCCGCTATGCCTTGAACGCCGCCAATGCCCGCTGGGGAAGTCTCTACGATGCGCTCTACGGGACTAACGTGATCGCGGAAGAGGCAGGCGCGGAAAAAGGTGAAGCTTACAATCCCAGGCGCGGCGCTAAGGTCATCGCTTACACGGACGGGTTTTTAGACCAGGTCGTCCCGCTAAAGCGCGGCAGTTTCTCCGATGTCACCCGATTCTTCCTCAAGCGAGTGGGCCGCAGGAAGCAACTGGCCGCGATGCTCAAGGATAAAACAACCGTCGCACTGGCGAATGGACGGCAATTCCTCGGATATCGGGAAAATGGTGGAGAGTTGACTGAGGTCGTGTTCAGCAACCACGGTTCGCGCATCTCGATTCAAATCGATCGCAACCATCCCATCGGCAAGGCCCACCCCGCGGGCGTGAAAGATGTGGTCCTCGAGGCGGCGATTACGACTATCGAAGATTGCGAGGACGCGGTCGCGGCGGTGGACGCCGCCGACAAGATCGCCGTCTATCGACATTGGTGCGGCCTGATGAAAGGAACATTAGAAACCACATTCGAAAAGAACGGCCGGCCCCTGACCCGAAGGCTGAATCCGGACAAAGTCCTTACCACGCCGACCGGGGGAAAGCTCACGTTGCCCGGAAGAAGCCTGCTGCTGGTGCGCAATGTCGGCATTCACATGGATACCGACGCCGTAATGACCGAGAGCGGCGAGGAGATTCCCGAGGGTTTTCTCGACGCTATGATCACGGCGCTTGCCGCTATTCACGATCTCAAGAGTAAGGGAAAGTATCGCAACAGCAAGACGGGGTGCATTTACATTGTCAAACCGAAGCAGCATGGGCCGGAGGAAGTTGCGGCCACTGTCGAGCTGTTCGAAAGAATCGAGGACGCTCTCGGACTCAAGGGGAAAACTCTCAAGATCGGCATCATGGACGAAGAGCGGCGCACCACGGTCAATCTCAAGGAATGCATCCGGGCCGCAAAAGATCGGGTGGTGTTCATCAACACGGGCTTTTTGGATCGCACCGGCGACGAGATCCATACCAGCATGGAGCTCGGAGCGATGCTGCCAAAGGAAGAGATAAAAACCCAGCCATGGATCAAAGCCTACGAAGATTGGAACGTCGACATCGGCATTGAGACGGGATTTCGTGGCAAAGCACAGATCGGCAAGGGCATGTGGACCATGCCGGACGAGATGCGCGATATGGTCAGGACGAAGGTCGCCCATCCGCAAGCCGGAGCCAACACCGCCTGGGTGCCGTCGCCGACCGCGGCGACGCTTCATGCGCTGCACTATCACATCGTCGATGTCGCCAAGCGGCAGCGCGAACTGGCGAAACGAGGCCGCGCGAACCTTGAGCATATTCTCACACCGCCGCTGTTGTTGGAGCGCAAGTTGACGCCGGAGGAGATTCAACGCGAGCTGGATAACAATGCGCAGGGTATCCTGGGCTACGTCGTTCGTTGGGTCGATCAGGGAATCGGCTGTTCGAAAGTTCCCAATATCAACGATGTCGCGTTGATGGAAGATCGGGCAACGCTCAGAATATCCAGCCAGCATATCGCCAACTGGCTCAAATATGGCATCGTCACTAAGAATCAGGTCATCGAGACGTTTCAGCGGATGGCGCAGGTGGTCGATCAGCAAAATCGCGGCGATCCGAACTACCGCAACATGGCACCCGACTATGACGGAAGCATCGCGTTTCAGGCGGCGTTGGAGCTTGTCTTAAACGGCCGTGACGCAGCCAACGGCTACACCGAACCCGTGCTCCACTCCCGCCGTCGAGAAGTTAAAAAGGCCCATGAAAATCTTTGACCGAATCGCCTCGCGTCGTTTTGACTGGGGCGCCAATCGGATGCTCTCTCTCTAGAGGTGATGACACTCGCGCGTGGCTCTATTCCTACAATGTTTAAGTTGGTTTGAATTGTGCCAGTGGTTGGTAATGATCGACCACGCAATCGCAGTAACGAGTTGCAGCGTGCGAGGTCAGACGCCTCGATTCAGATCACTGCGACGAATCGTAGTGAACGCGGAGAATAGAAAAGTAGCCTGTCCC
>CAMLCX010000668.1 GCA_946478635.1 uncultured Pseudomonadota bacterium | reverse complement strand
GTCATCCCGCAGGCCGCTCCACGCCGTGCCTGGCAATGCCAGGACTGACAGAGCTAGGGCCAACATCATGGCAAAGGAAAAAATCTGTTTGAAAGGTTTAAGCGTTTTCATGTGAATTCCTCCTTTGCCTGTTTAGACGGCCCGCCGGGAAAATTGTTATTACAAAAAATTCGTAGGTACAAAAGCAACGGAAAGTTCGAGACTTAAGACTTTGTGCTTCGGCTACAAGCACAGGCTAAGTTATTGACTGGAAGTCGGACTCTATTCACGTCATTCCTGCCCTTCGATATATGCTGGATAAACTCCAGCCGAAATCAAGCCGATTTTGTAAACTCGACCCAAAACAAACCTGGATGCCGGCGTTCGCCGGCATGACGATGTCGAGGAGGCGTCCAGGAGAGGCTGATTAAGACAGCGCTTATTTTACCCAGAGATTGGCGCCGTGGGTGAGGGCCGGATTGAGCATCGATGGAGAAGCGCCGCCGGTGAGAATCGCCGCGTACGGCGATGGGCCGTAGATCCGCAGCCAGTCGATCAGCGGGCTCGTCGCCGCGCGCGGCGTGAGAAATTCCAGGACATGCGGACCGGCCTGATAGCGCAAGCCCTCGGCGCCGAGGACGGCGTCGACGATCTTTTCGTTTTTTCCGGGCAGCGCGCCGTACCATTTCTCGATCTGTGCCAATTCGCCGACGGCGACGATGACTTTGTCGATCCCGGTGATGCCATTCCTGTGTTCGAACTGTTGGGGAATGCGCTCAGTTCGCGGCGTTACGTCTTCGATCAAAAACGGGGCGACACCGCGATGGCTTCCCGTCGCCAAAGAAAGCAGCCACTTGAGCTCGTAACCGTCCGGCCGTTTGCGCGACCAGGGCACGGGATCGTTGATCGCCACGCCCGCCTCCTTGAGTTTCTTCGTGTCGCCGCGCAGGTCGTCGGTCTGGAAGCAGAAGTCGACGAAACGCTCGCCCTTGCCCAGGGGATCCCACCAGCGGTGATCCACGGCCTCGCGATAGAAAGCGATGATCTCGAGATAGGAGCCGTCCCTGAAAGAGATCAGCGCATTGTGGCTGCCGACCGGATGCTGGCCGCCGGGAACAACGGTGAAGCCGAGCTGCTCGTAGTCTTTCGCCGCCTGGTCGAGATCTTTAACGACGACTACCAGGTGATCGATTGCTTGAATCATGGCATCTAAGGCCCTATTAACTAATCGTTTTGGCTACGCTGTATTTATCGAAGCTTAAGTTCCTGTTGAACTTCGCGGAGAAAGCTCAGATCGACGATCTGCGAGGCCGGAATATCTTTTTGAATCTTGCTGGTGGTTTTCGCCTGGAGGATCGCCGCCTGCATCGCGGCGTCGGTGGCGCTACCATCCCGGCTCATGGTCTTGATGATCAGCTCATAGCTTTTATCGGCCTGTTTGCGATCGAGTTTCCAGAAGCGCTGGGCAAAGGTGATGACCTGCTCGGGCTGCTGGCGAATGAACAGCAGGGACTTGACTATCGCGCGGACCATTTTTTTCACCTGGTCGGGCCGCTCCTTGATGCGCCGTTCGCTCGTGCCGAGGACGCCGAGAAGACTGTCTTCCATGAAATCGCCGCTGAAGACCAAAAGACGAAATCCCTGCGCCTCTGCTTTGAGATCGTTCGGTGGCGTCACGATGGCGCCCGCGACAGTACCGCTTTGCATGGCTGCCATGCGCTGGGGCTGGTCGCCCAGGCCTACGGTGGTGATATCGCGATCGGGATTGAGTCCGTAGTGTTTGACAATCTCCCGCGCCGTGAAGTCCGTCGTCGTGCCCGGGGTGGAAATTGCAATGGCTTTGCCCTTCAGGTCCGCGACCGTTTTGATTTCCGGTCGGACGATCAGGGACAGCGATGGTTTTACGCCGATCGCGGCGAGCATTTTGATCGGCAAGCCCAAAACGGGAGAGCGCACCGTGGCGTCCGCCGACGTCGTATAACCGAGTTCGCCGGCGAGCAGAGCGGCGACGACGACGTTACCCGTGACCCGGACGAGCTGCACATCGAGACCCTCGTCGCGGAACTGGCCGAACTCGCGCCCGACAAACGCCGGAAAGTGGCTCATGGCGGTGGCCGGATAGCCGAGCGTGACGCGCTCGAGTTGAGCGTGCGCGCCGGTGGATCCCAAGAAGGCGCTGATCGATAGCAAAAGAAGAACGAATCGGGGGCTTCGCGTCAGACCAGAGATCACTGGAACCTCCTTCAATCGCTTCCTGGGAGCCGAGGTTATTTCAAGGCCGGAACGACTTCGTCAAGGAAGCGTTTGAGATGCTTGTTTTGTTCCCAGGAAGTCATGCGCAGCGTGATGTGCTCGATGCCGGCCGCGAAGTAGCCTTTGATCTCATCGATGCACTGCTGCGGGCTTCCCGCCGTGGTGAAGCCCTCGACGAATTTCATGCTGAAGTTTGACGTGTAGTATTTGTCGAGAAACGCTTTGCTTTCATCCAGCGCCGCCTGGCGGCTCTCGTTGATGTTGATGTTGTGGTAGAGCGAGGTGCCGATCTTCGTCGGGTCGCGCCCTTCCTCTTTGGCCATCTCCCGGATGCGCTGCCACTGCGATTTGAATTCCTCCGGCGTGACTTTATTGGTCATCCAACCGTCGGCGTATTTCGCCACGCGGCGCAGGCCCCTTTCCACTGCCGGAGACGGCGCGCTCGCGCCGTCTTTCCAGGTGAGCCCGGTCGGGTTGCTAGCGATCCAGATCGGCAGCGGGTTTTGCACCGGACGCGGTTGGATGGTCACGCCTTCGAATTGATAATACTTGCCCTGATGCGACGCCTTCTCTTCGTGAAAGAGCTTTTTTAGAATGACG
>CAMLCX010000667.1 GCA_946478635.1 uncultured Pseudomonadota bacterium | reverse complement strand
CCGTGTCGGGATCGTTCAGCGAGGGTTCGAGATGCCAGACGCGTTTGAACTCCCAGGGATGCGGCGTGCCGTCGTACCATTGGTGCGTGGTAAGAGGTTTGCCGGTTTCAGGAGACGTGTCGTAAACAAACTTGTTGCTCTCGCCCTTAGGCGTGCCGTCGGGAGCCGTTGTCGGTTCACCCGGGGGTGTGCCGGGTTGGTGCCATGTCTTGCCGCCGTCATCCGAGCGTTGAATGATCTGGCCAAACCAGCTGCTCGACTGCGATGCATAAATCCGGTTTGGATCCGCGGGAGATCCTTTCAAGTGATACATCTCCCAGCCGGCAAAATGGGGGCTGCTAACCTGCCATTTTTCACGCTTCGCGTCCGACGTGAGAATAAACGCACCCTTGCGCGTGCCAACCAATACTCGTACTCCGCTCATCGTTTACTCCTTCCTGGTTTTCGAACTGGCATCGTCATAAGAAAACTGCCGTCGAGTCGAAGTCAATGCAAGCCGCGCGTCTCGGCGGGTAAAAATCTTTCCCTTCTCTTGTACGACGAAGGAAGCGGCGTATTCAGGACAGATGGCCGAAAAGAATAATTTTTTAGTCTTTTCAAGGTTATCCGGGGGCGGGAGCCAGAATTCGAACGCCATGCCAACGCGTCGACGGATCAAAATTTTAACCGAGCCTTAAACCTAATAAAAAAACCTGCATCCTGCGCGCCGTTTCACATTGCAGGGACATTAGCGTCAGCTCGCCGGCTGGCCTAGGGCGAACGCAATCTGCCGAAGCACATTTTTCTCCGCATCGGACACGCGCTCGCCGCCGAAGCCAAAAAAACCGCCTTCGTTCGCGGCTTCGGCTACGTGGCGGGCCACGGCGAGGAGCCACTTTTTGAATTCCTCGCCTTCCTCGCCTTTGACCTTGCGGTCGATAATCTCATTGACGGCGCGGACATGTTTCAGCGCCGTGTCCTTGCACATCTCGGGGTCCTTCATGCCTTCGGGAGATTCCATTTTCGTCTGCCGGGCTTTAAGGTCGGCAGCCAGCGCCGCAATAAGCGGATTGGAACTGCCCTTTTGCAACATCTCGGCCATGGCCATCCCCATCGACAACATCTCTTTCATTACACCCCAGGGGCCGTTCGGGCTGGCGCAGGTGACCGCAAGGCCAACCATCGGCGCGGCGGCGACAATTGCCTTCCATTCATCGGCTGTGAAATCAGATTTAGCTGTCATGATGCGTATCTCCTTGTCTATCATATTTACACTGAGGATCCTGTTGCTCAAGGCGGAAGTCAAAATTAATCGCGGCGATAGCTGCCGCGTTGACAGCAAAGCGGTTGATCAAATACGTTGCACTCATTGATAGACCCGGCGGCCACTTTCAAAGCCGACCGTTTGCCAAGCGTCGGTCAGAAGATCGCAGTCAAGGAAGGAAAGAGAACACATGGCAGAAACAACTCTCTTGATTCAGGGTGGAAAACTGATCGACGGCACCGGCCGGCCGCCGATCGAGAATGCGACGATCGTTATCGAGGCAGGAAAGTTCCAAGCCGTCGGTAAAAGCGGTGACATCGCCGTTCCCCGCGACGCGCAGGCGATCGATGTCAAAGGCAAGACCGTCCTGCCGGGCTTCCTCGACGGTCACGGCCACCTGGAAGATTTTCATGGGGAGCTCTATCTACATCTAGGCATCACCACCTGCGCCAATATCGAGCTTTACCAGGACGGGCCGTGGACACTGGCGCAAAAGCAGGGCACCGCTTTGGGTAAAATTCGCGGCCCGCGGATCTGGATGTCGGGCCGCGCGATCGGTGGCGTCAGTACCGGACACGATGCCTTTGGCTCGCGAACCGCCCGCGACAACATCATCGTCAGGACGCCGGAGGAAGTGCGACAGGCGGTGCGGCGAAAAAGAGAAATGGGCTGCGACATCCTGAAGGTCAATGAGTTTCTTGCCATGGACCTCGTGAAAGTCGCCGTCGATGAAGCGCATGGGCTAGGCATGCCGGTCGCCGCGCATAGTTGGGACGTCGTCGGCTCCGCCAACGCCAACGTCGACGCCATCGAGCATATCTGGTCGGTGGGTTACAGCTCCATTCCGTATGCGCCCGCCAGGCGCAAGCTCGCCGAAGACCGGCTCGGCGGAGTGATCGATCAGGAGCTTGCCGGCGCTTATTACCAAACCGAAAATTACGACGAGGTGATCGGCGCCATGGTGAAGCACCACGTCGCGTGGACTCCGACCATCGCCAAGTGGCTCCGGCCGTTTGCGTCGAGCGCGGCGCGCTTCAGGGAAAAAGAAAATCAAATCCTCAACGACCCCAATGCCGATTTTCCTCCGGCGGTGCGCGCGGTGACCGACAATTCCTATGAAAAACTGCTCAAGCGCTACACGCCCGCGCAGCGCGAGCAAGCCAAAATAGGCTATGAAAAAGCCAAAGAATTCATCCGGCGTTTCGTCGCGGCCGGAGGCACTCTCAAAGAAGGCTCCGACCCGCCGCGCGGCATGGCTGCCTTGCTGATGCACCAGGCGCTGGCGATGGATGTGGAGGCAGGGGTGCCGCCGATGGCGGCGATCCAAGCCGCCACCCTCAACGTCGCCAGGACTTTCAAAAAGGACAAGGACTACGGCAGCGTCGAGCCCGGCAAAGTCGCGGACCTCTCCATCGTCGAAGGCGATCCGCTGCAGGATATTTGGTCCACGCAAAACGTCAAGATGGTCGTGATGGACGGAAAGGTCATCAATTGCGGATTTACCCGATACAAAAATCCGATTCCGTCATTCTATTCCTACCAGAGCTTGCCGCTCGACTTGGAAATCTCTCCGCTCTTTCTCATTGAAGGTT
>CAMLCX010000666.1 GCA_946478635.1 uncultured Pseudomonadota bacterium | reverse complement strand
CAGCAGAAAACCTTCCTTGACCAATTCATCGACGGCGCGTTTGACGATGTCGAGATACGCCTGATGGCTCGGATAGCGTTCTTCAATCGACAAACGCGGATCGCCGATCTTTTCGCGCTCTGCTTTGGTGCGCGCAAAGGCTTTGATGCAACCGTTGGTCATCATCAGCTCGCCTTCGGCGTATCCGGCTTTTCTTAGCGCCCAGCCGATATAGGTTGCGACCGGCGCTTGCATGTCCGGATAGCGCACCCCGCCCAAATCGTTGCCGTCGGCGTCGACCTGCGGCACTTGGATCGGATATTCTTTTCCCGGCACAGCCTCCGGCGGAAAGATGCTCATGATGCCGCGCTCGTCGAAGTCGGGGCCGTAGTTCCAGAATGGCAACCGGCTTGGCGTCGCGGGTAGATTGACGCCGGGGATCTTGGGAAATTTCTTGAGCGCTTCCTCAGGCGCCACCAATTGGCCTTCGGAGCGTCGCGGCACACGGCTCGGCGGCGGCGGCACGCCTTGGCTCGCCCAGCGGTCCATGAGCACGAAGCAAGCACGCAAGAAGGGTTGCGGCGAAAAATTACTCGGCGGCAACTGGCCGACCCAGCGCGGGTTATCCGCCGCCACTGCAGCGTGGGGCGATCCCGCCAGCATGTACATGCGCACGTTCGGCGGAATCTCGACGTCGTTGCCGTCGCGCGGGTCGGTGTGGGTCATCGAGCCATGGCGCTCCCAATACTCGCTTGAGGTGTGACAGTGGACGATCAGCGGGTCGCTGTCGGGACGCTTGAGCACACTGTCGACTTTGCCGGTGAAGGGATCGGGCACGGGAGAAAAGTTGAATGGATAGCGCTCCGATGGATAGGAGTGTTCTTCGTGCTGGCGCGGATAGCGTCCGATTTGCGCGAAGCGCATGTTGCAATATATCCGGCCGATGCCCGTATGGGTTTGCACCGCGTCGAAAACTCTTCGCCCCTCTGCGTCACGGTTCCAACCCTCGTAAACGAATTCGCGCACCACTCGTCCGGCGAGCGATGCGCCGTATCCATAAACCTTGTCGATGGCTCCCGCGAGCGGGTTGAAGGCGCCGGCGGAATCACTGCTGCCGTGGCGCAGAAATGAAACGAGATCGCGCAGGCCAAGAAAACCAAGCCCCATCACGCGCGAGCCTTCGGTGTCGTAAATCAGCTCGTAAATCCACCCGGTTTTGAATCCGCCTTTGACATACAAATCGGTATTGGACGGCGTAAGTAGGGGCGAAAAATCTTTCGCCCCTACGGGTGCCGCGGCAGCTTTGGCCAATTCCCAATCGCTCGCCGGCACGGTCACCCGTGAATCGGCTTCCTTCTCCCGCACGGTGAGCGTTGCTTTGGCACGGTCAAGCACGGGATAGCATTGAATGTTCGCCGCGCCGCTCACTGGCATCGACAGCACGCCTTTCCTGTCGGAAATAAATTCCTGGCGCACTTTGCCGCGCAGCAGCTGGCCGTTGTGACGCGCTTCCGGCAAAAACGCGACGACGTTACTCCCGGTATAGACCAAATCGCCCTGCCAGCCGGCGCAAACCACGGTGTAACCCTGGCGGTTGAGAAAGCCATTGCCGGCGGCGCTCTCTTTCGAAAAGTCGCCCCCGCCGTCGTTCAAGCGCGTGAACGCGCCGCGGCCGCCGCGATTGGAGAAATCGAAAAGCAACTTGCGGTTGCTCCGGCGCAGGTCCACCGGCTTGACGATATCGAGGACGGATTGGAATTCGACGAGACCGTCGGAATTGCGCGGCGCGAATTCCAGGTCGCAGACAAACGGCAATTCTTTCTCGTTGGGATCGATGGCAAAGGAAACCATTCCGAGTAACCGTTCATAGGGACCGACGTCGCCGAAGGATTTACCGCCGGCGAAAGGCGCGGTGCTCTCGAACTGCAGGCGGATTTGATTGCGCGACATAACGACTCTCCTTTTACCCGACAAGCGGCAGCGATTATTTCTGCAACCGCGGCTCTTTCGTAGCGGAAAGCTAACAAAGTAGCTTGCGACGGTCAACGAAAAGCTGACGCGGGTGGTGGCTCAGTTTAGCAAGATCCCTCTCTCTTCGTTCGGGACGACGGCGGTCCCCACATCTGTCATTTCGAGCGCAGCGAGAAATCTTTCCTGCTCCTGCATCCGAGCCAAAATCAAACTGAACCATTACCGTGGCGCGCCTCAGTTTGACAGAACACGCACCGGTTGAATAAGTTGAAAACGATTTTCAATCTTGTAAACGTGGAGGCGTCGTCATGACTACGACAGGCCCTAGCTTGGATCCGGAAAACCAGCCGGCTCTTGCGCGTCTGGATATGTACCAGGAATGGCGCAAGCGGGAAGGCGCGCCATTGGTCGGCGGCGTCTATATCAAAGATATGAAGGCGGTCGAAGTCGGGCCATGGCCGCGCAAGGGCGACGGCGTCAAGGGCGCGCTCTGTTATCTCGACGGCGACGACGAAGGCGACGAGCATGTCGTCGAGCTGCCGCCCGGCGGTTCCACGGCGCCGTTGCGGCACTTATACACCGAGGCGATTTACGTCGTCAGCGGGCACGGCTCGACCTCGGTTTGGCGCAATGAGGGCGCCAAGCAAACTTTTGAATGGGGGCCGGGAAGTTATTTCGTCCTGCCGACCAACGCGGCGCATCAATTTTTCAATGCCAGCCTGGCGCGACCGGCGCGCTGGTTTTCCGTGACCGATTTGCCGCAACTCTTGCGTCAGTGGGCCAGCGAAGACTTTATTTTCAACAATCCCTACGATTTCACCGATCGCTACGCCGGCGGCGCCGACTATTTCACCGCCGAGGCGAAACTCTACAAAGGCCGCGTCT
>CAMLCX010000665.1 GCA_946478635.1 uncultured Pseudomonadota bacterium | reverse complement strand
TGGCGCATGGGACATTACAGAGAATTCGATGTCTCGGAAATGTCGCTCTCCGCCCATGTCACGATGATCGGTCAAGGCAACTCCCCCTTTGTGGGTATTCCGATATTTCCCTCGCGCTACTTCAGGCATTCTTCGGTTTACTACAACGTCGACTCGGGAATTAAGAAACCCGAAGACTTCAAAGGCAAAAAGATCGGCACACCGGAATACGCTATGACAGCAGGGGTCTGGATTCGCGGCTTTTTTAGCGATGACTACGGCGTCAGAGCGCAAGATATGAAATGGTTTCTCGGCGGCCAGACAGATCCCGGCCGAAAGGAACGAGTCAAACTGGACCTTCCGCCGGAAATCAGCGTGCAGTCCATTCCCGATGATAAAACGCTCAATGGCATGCTTGAGAGCGGTGAAATCGACGCGCTGATTTCCGCCCGCAGTCCGTCTGGCCTCGGCGACGGCTCAGGAAAAGTACGCCGCCTGTTTCCCAACTACAAAGAAGTGGAGATCGAATATTACAAGCGCACCAAGATTTTTCCCATCATGCATATCCTGGTGGTTCGTAAAGACGTGTATGAACGCCACCCATGGGTGGCGCGCAGTCTGTTCAAAGCTTTCTGCGACGCCAAGAACCGCGCTATGGAAACCATGCATATCTCCAACGCCCACGCCTACGCGCTGCCCTGGCTGTCGTGGGAACGAGAGCAGCTCAGAGAAATTTTCGGTCCCGATTGGTGGCCCTACGGCATCGAGCCCAACCGCCACGTGCTCGAATCCCTGCTGCGCTATTTGAGCGAGCAAGGACTAATCAAAAAACCATTGAAAGTGGAGGACATCTTTGCACCCAGCGCGGTGGGAGAGTTTAAACTGTAGAGAGGCATGAGGCATGAGGCATAAGGCAATAGTAGGGACGCCGCATGCGGCGCCCCTACGCCTCATCCCTGCCGCCTTACGCCTTGTCCGCTCCGCGCGCGTCGCCCATCTGGCCACCGGCGATGCCCGCGGTCAGCCACACGTCATCCCGATCTGTTTCGTCTTCGATGGCAATGATTTTTATTCGCCTATCGACGAGAAACCGAAGCGCACCGCACCGCAGAAACTCAAACGGATTCGTAATGTTCTCAAAAACCCGCAAGTCTCTCTCGTCATCGACCACTACGACGAAGATTGGCGCAAGCTTTCCTATGTTCTGGTAAGCGGCAAAGCCCGCATGCTGCTGAGCGGCGCCAGACACGGCAAGGCAGTGAAGCTTTTACGACGAAAATACTCGCAGTATCGAAAAATGAGAATTGATAAATTGCCGATGATTTTGATTCAACCGAAGCGAACGACGAGCTGGAGCGCCATGTAGATGATCAGTAGACCGTAGCGCTTGAATTGCGTTTACCGTTCCTGGTTCGAGAGCCTCACCACGAACGGTTGTTCCTTTATCCGTTCGCCCTGTCGAAGGGTTTTCGACAAGACACGAAACGAATGTCAAAGTTCACTAGCCGCCAATCGCCAGTGATTTTAACAGTCTCAAAAAATATTTTTCGTGCAGGCCGAGCTGCCTCGCCGCAGCGGCGCGATTGCCGTGACAGCGCTCCAGAGCTGCGAGAAACAACTCTCGTCGGTAATATTCCATCGCGTCGCGGTAGGACCGACCGTCGATTGATGGACGCGCTACGGACGCAACAACTCTCGACGGTAAATCCTGGATCGTAAGTTGGGGTCCGCGTCCGAGAACGATGGCCCTTTCGATGACATTGCCGAGCTCACGCACATTGCCTGGCCACTCATAGGCAGAGAGCTGCTGCAGCGCATCTGAGGCAATCTCGCCGAAGTGCTTTTTTGCCTCTTTGGCATAACGGTCCATGAGATAGTGCGCCAAAACCGGGATGTCTTCCGCTCTTTCCCGCAAAGGAGCGAGCGTGATCGGCACGACGTTCAGTCGATGGTAAAGATCGTGGCGGAAACGGCCCTCTTTGACCGCGCCGTCCAAGTCGCGATTGGTCGCGGCAATGATCCGGACATCGACGTGGATCGGCCTAACGCCGCCGACCCGGTCGAACTCGCGTTCCTGAAGAAACCTCAACAGCTTGGTTTGAAGCTCCTGGGAGACATCGCCTATCTCGTCGAGGAAGACTGTGCCGCCGTTCGCCAGCTCCATCTTGCCCTTTTTTTGTTGGTCCGCCCCCGTGAACGCGCCCTTTTCATGGCCGAACAGTTCGGACTCGAGAAGTTCCTTGGATAACCCTACGCAGTTAATGGCGACGAACGGTTGGTTGTTCCTTTCGCTCCAATTGTGAATCGCGCGCGCGAAGATCTCTTTCCCGGTGCCACTTTCTCCGAGGAGCAAAACAGTCGCCTTGCTGGTCGCCGCCTTCCTGGCGGTTTCCACGGCTTCTTTCATCTTTTCGCTCTTGCCGATAATCAGGCGATAGCGCTTATCCGCGTCTTCGGAGAAAAGTTCCAACTCTCTTTTGAGTCCTACCCGCTCCAAGGATTTGCGCACCACGATATCGAAGTGATTCGCATCGATGGGCTTGGTGATGAAGTCATAGGCTCCCTCTTTCATAGCCTCGACCGCGGTCTCGATGGAACCGTGCGCGGTGATAACGATGGTCGGAACATCGATTTCTTCCCTGCGAAGCGCGCGCAGCACCTCCATACCGCCCATCCGGGGCATCTGCAGGTCCAGAAGAACTAAGTCCGGCACATCTTTCCGGATTGCGCTCAGCGCTTGCTCGCCGTTGCCGGCTGTAGTCACGTCAGATTCCAGCGGACGAAGCCTTACCTCCAAGAGACGACGCGAAGCAGGGTCGTCATCGACGATCAGGACTCTTGCACCGCTAGTTTGCATA
>CAMLCX010000664.1 GCA_946478635.1 uncultured Pseudomonadota bacterium | reverse complement strand
GGCGATCGCCAAAGAGCGGTGGGAAAAAATGACGGGACGCACATTGCCCGTCGAACAATGCATCGTGATCGGCGACACACCGAAAGATCTCGAAGCCGCCAGGCACAACCGGATGAAATGCATCCTTGTCGGAACGGGTCGATATCCGGTAGAAGAGCTTCAGTATTGGCATGCGGACGGCTGTCTGGCGGATCTAACCGATACTGACGCCGTCATTGCCATACTGTCGAAAATTTAAAGCGGGGGAGCAATCATGCAATATCGAACGATCGGCAAAACCGGCCTGCGCGTATCCGAGATCGGCTTTGGCTGCGGCAACAACGCGGTGTTGATGGTCAAGGCGCCCTACGAAGAGCAGGTGAAAGTCGTCCGCCGCGCGCTGGATGCGGGAATCAACTTTTTCGACACCGCCTTCGCCTATGGTCTGGGAAAATCCGAGGAGAACCTGGGGCGGGTGTTGAAGGAGGTCGGCGCCAACCCGGTGATCTCGACAAAGATCCGTCTTGATGCGGATTGTGTCGGCGATATCAAAGCCGCGACGATCCGCGCCATTGAAGAGGGTCTGGAGCGCCTGGGCCGCGAGCGCGTCGACTTCGTTCAGCTCCATACCCGGGTGACCTCGGAACGTGGCATGGAAAAGCGCTTCAGCCTCACGCCGAAAGACGTGCTCGGTTCGAACGGCGTCATCGACGGCTTCAAAACCATGCGCGAGCGCGGCAAGGTCGGTTTCTTCGGTTTCAGCGGGCTGGGCGATCCGAAGGCGCTGCACGAGCTGATCGATAGCGGCGAGTTCCACGGCTTCCAGTGCTATTTCAATCTGCTCAACCCGAGCGCGGGCCAAATTGTTCCGGCGGGATTCAGCGCGTTGGACTATGGTCTCATCCTCGAACGCGCCGCCGCGAAAGGAATGGGCGCTTTTGTCATTCGGGTCCTTGCCGCGGGAGCGCTCACCTCGGATCCCAGCAAGGGCGGCGGCGGCAGCGGCCAGACCTTGTCTCCCGGTTCCGATTATCCAGCAGACTTGCAACGCGCCGAGAAAGTGAAAGCGGCGTTAAGTGCAGATGGAAAAGATCTCACGCAAGCAGCCATTCGCTTTGGTTTGATGAACCCCAAAGCCTCCACCGTGCTCGTCGGTTTTTCCAATCCGGCGCATGTCGATGAAGCGGTGGCTTGCTCCGGAATGCCGGGTCTATCGGACGAGCAGATGGTGAAGGTAAGAAACCTTTGGCAGACGGATTTCAAAAATTAGCTGATCGGAGAAGAGACTCAATGGCGCTGTTTTTTCATTCCGATGATGTGGATCAACTAATTCCGTTCAAAGAAGCGGTACGAATTACTGAATCTGCTCTGCGCGATTTGATTTCGCCGGAAGGCGTTAACGCGCCGCGCAAGCGGCTTAATCTGCACCGCAAAGTCGCCGAAGGAACCTTCGATACGGTTCTGAATATCTACGCCGGCGGCTCGGCGTCTTATGGCGCGATCGGCGCGCAGGTCGCTTTGCACCGCAAAGCAATTGCCGGGAACACGCAGAAGCGGCCGCCGTTCAATCCCGATCAGACCGAATTGGCGCTGATCTACGATTCCGACACGGGTTCGCTGCTCGGCCTCATGGCGCACCGGCCGCGGGATTTTACCGGCGTCGCGGATCTGCGCACGCCGGCGACGAGCTTGGCTGGTTTGGAACTGTTCGCTCGGAAAGATGCGCGGCGCGTCGGAATATACGGTTCCGGGCAGCAGGCGTGGGCTACTTTTGCCGGGCTGTGCGAACTG
The DNA here is from genome assembly GCA_946478635.1 of uncultured Pseudomonadota bacterium. The sequence goes on along the minus strand of CAMLCX010000664.1, from coordinate 1,071 downwards.
CGCAAGATCGAAAGCGCCAAAGTGTTTAGTCCGACTCCGGCGCACCGGGAAGGTTTCGCAAAAAAAATGAGCGCGAAAACCGGCGTGGCGGTAAAGCCGGTGGATGCGCCGCAGCTGGCGGCGAAGGATGTCGACATTATCCTCTGCATGACCAACACGAATATTCCGGTGATCGAAGGTTCCTGGCTCGAAGAAGGGCAGTACATTATTTCCGTCATCGGCAGCAACATCGAGCTCGTGAAAAGCGGCAACCTGGCCGCGCCGCGCAGAGAGATCGACGATGGGACTCTGCGACGCTGCGACTTCATTGTCGCGCTTTCCAAAGCACAGGCAATTGATTCGCAACAAGGAGACATCTACTGGCCGGTTCACGACGGCATCATCAGCTGGGATAAAGTCGTCGAGATTGCCGATGTGCTCGCCGGTAAAGTCACCGGACGGACGGACGACAGGCAGATCATTCTTTACAAAAACCAGGGCGGACAGGGCATCGTCGATATTGCGCTCGCGAAGAAATGCTACGAGCTCGCTAAGCAACACGGCAAAGGTTACGAGCTAAATATCGAACCGCGCCTCAACTGGTGGGTTCAAGGCGGCAGGGCGGAGACTTGGTAGGATCAGGACCAGGCGCGGATTGTGCGCGGCAAAGCGGAGGTGCAACCCTTCCGGAGCGAAGGCAAAGCGGTTGTGCCTTCAACATGCAAACGGGCCGAGTTGCTCATTAGATCAGCAGCGAAAGGGTCAAATATCGTATCGGGTGCCGAGAGCAAAATGAGACATTCGCGCCGCTGTCTTCCTTCCTCCAGGGTCACACCTCGATCAACAGAGTGTCGTCAAGTTTCCTTGTAGCAGGAATAATCGGGGCACGGGCAGGTCGGCTAGCTCAAGCAACAACGCGAAGGTGTCGCCGGGTGTTTTCGTCATCGAGCTTTTGTAAGCGATCGCTCCTCGGCGGGGAAGTTCCGTCGCTTTTTGTCGAGGCCATAGCTGTCATTTAATCTGCTCCGATGGCCCGGGCGTGGCGCAGTTGCGTTCGGTAGTAGGCCATATAACCGACCAGTATGATCGTCA
>CAMLCX010000663.1 GCA_946478635.1 uncultured Pseudomonadota bacterium | reverse complement strand
GCATTGCATTGCTATCCAAAAACTAACACCAACATGTTTGTCATAGCGTACCGCTTAAATATTCCGAAAGTCGAAGACTCTCGGATTCGGAAATTCCTCTCGCCAAGCATGTCCTGAGTCTATCGAAGGGGCGCAAAGACGCTAAGTTCGGAATTTTTATTCTCTTAACTTGGCGGGAGATAATCCGATTTCTTTGCTTTGCGCCCTTTGCCTTCTTTGCGAGAGATATCCCGAGACTGACCGGTGCGCGAAGTGCACCCTAACAAAAATGGCTGTTCGCCGACAGGCGAACCTCTTTTTCCCAGCGTCGTCTGGGGAAAAGCGTGTGTTGCTATTCATCCCCTCTGCAGCGCACATCCGTTGACAATCCCTTCCTCATCTCGCTACTCTTCGCCGTGATCCAGCGCTAAATCATCACGCGGGATAAGTTTTTCTCTGTTCCCGTGGTGAATCCGCGCTGCAATCTGTCGTGTAGTCCTTCGAACCGCCGGTTGAGGAACTCGCTTCGTCCGATGGCGAGAGACTTCGATCGCCCCGAATGAAGCATTGACATCAACACAGACCAGGAGAGTTCAATGGCGCAGCAATCTTCCAACCCGACGCAATGGCAAGAGCCTGACAAGGGACAGAATGCCGGTATTGGCAGCTGGAACCGGCCCAATTCTCCTTACGATAACTTCATGGAGAGCGAAGGCATTCCGATTTACCGCGGCATCGGCGTGCAGCGCGTGCAAGACCTGACGTTTAAACCGTGGAAGCGTCTCGGCGGCAAAGGCAGCTTCATTCAGCTCTACGGCACGGAAGGACTGTGGGGCTGTTACGTCGTCGAAATTCCCGGCGCCGGCGGGCTCCATGCCGAGCGCCATATGTACGAAGAAATCTATTTAGTCGTCGAAGGTCGCGGCACCACGGAAGTATGGGTCGACGGGTCGACGCGCAAGCATCAGTTCGAGTGGCAAACCGGCTCGCTCTTTTCGATTCCCATGAACGCCTGGCATCGCGTGATCAACGCCCGGTCGACACCCGCGGTGCTGCTGGCGGCGACGACGGCGCCGAATATGATCAATCTGGTGCGCAACACCTATTTCATTTTCAATTGTCCCTACGTTTTCACGGATCGCTACAACGACGCCGACGATTTTTTCAAACCGAACGACGAGGTCGTGCCGGATCCGCTGCGCGGCCTCGCCATGAGCCGGACCAATCTCATTCCCGATGTCTTCAACAGCGAGTTGCAGCTCGACAACCGCCGCTCGCCTGGCTACCGGCGCATGGAACCGCGCATGACCGAAAATGTTTTTTATCAATTCATCGGCGAGCACGAAAACGGCCGGTACTCCAAGGCCCATGCCCATGCGTCCGCCGCGGTGCTGGTCTGCATCAAGGGCAAAGGCTACACCTACACGTGGCCGACCAAATTCGGTTTAACGCCTTGGAAGGACGGCCACCGCGACCAGATCATCCGGCAAGATTACGATCACGTCGGCATGGTTAGCGCGGCGCCGATGAGCGGCGATTGGTTTCATCAACACTTCGGCGTGAGCAAAGAACCTCTCCGCCTGCTGGGTTGGTACGGGCCCAATAATCATCGCGCCCAGCAACCGGGACGGCCGGGAGAAAAGGCGATCGATGAGGGCGCCATTGACGTACGTGACGGCGGCACGGCGATCCCCTATGACGAGGAAGATCCGTTTATCCGCGCGGAGTATGAAGCGACGTTGAAACAAGAGGGCGTGACTTCGCGGATGGCGGACAGCTTGTTTCGCCACAAGTAAATCTCTCGCTCCGCCGCAGACGGCGTTTGATTGGATTGTTTCCCCTGTGATGGTATGCGATCTCTCGGACGTTCAAGGAGCGCGCTTATGAAAAATCTTATCCATCGTCTTCCCAAAGGCGGCCAACGTGGCGCGCGCCTCACCGCTATCGCCGTGGCTCTTGCCACCGTCTTCACGCTGTTCCCTCAGCGCACGCCGGCACAGGAGCGGCTCAAGGTCATCTACAGTCAATTCACCATGACCAACTCCGCGACCTGGTTCGCCCGCGAGGCTGGCCTGTTCGAACGGCACGGCTTGAGCGCCGACCTGATCTACGTCGACTCCGCACCCGCCGTGCAGGCGCTTACGGCCGGCGCGGCGCCGCTCGCGACGATGTCGGGCGGGCTCGCCGTCGGACCCTATTTGAATGGACTGGACCTGGTCATGCTGGCCGGCTGGTGCAACTTGAACTCCTACCAGCTCATCACCCGCCCCGAGATCCGCCGCATCGAAGATCTGCGCGGCAAAGTGATCGGCATCGGCCGCTACGGCGCCGCGGCGGACTGGGGATTACGCTTGATTCTACGAAAAATCGGTATCAACGAGAATAAAGATGTGCAGATCATTCAGGCGGGCGGCGGCGGGCCGGCGACCCGACTCGGCGCCATGGAAGCCAAAAAGCTCGATGCCACGGTGCTCGATTCGCCGCAGACCGTGCAGGCGCGCCGCCTGGGTTTTCGCGTTTTGGCCGACGGCGTCGAGCTGGGGATTCCGTTCTTACAGGGCGGGCTCGTCACCCGGCGCGCCTACGTCAAGGCCAACGAAGACACGGTGCGGCGCGTCGTGCGCGTCATCGTCGAGGCGATCCACTATGCCAAGAGCAATCGCGAAGCGGCGCTAAAAATCATGCAGAAATATCTTCGCGTGCAGGATCGCGAAGCGCTCGAAGACGCCTATGAATCGTTCGTCGTGAAGCAGTTTCCACGCGTGCCCTACGCGGCGGCCCCGGCCGTTCAGATTATCTTCGACCTCGCCGCCGCCCGCGACCCGCGCGCCAGAAGCGCGGATCCCAACGGCTTCATCGACATGCGTT
>CAMLCX010000662.1 GCA_946478635.1 uncultured Pseudomonadota bacterium | reverse complement strand
ATATAAAATATTAAAATACACTACTCTATTAATATCTGAAAACTTGAGTAATTGATTATTGGAGTAGTGGGTAATTCGGAATTCGATCCCCACCCAATACTCCAACACTCCATCACTCCACTACTCCATATCTTAGGTACTCCATCATTCCATCACGCCAATTTTTCTTAGTCTCTGATATTCTGCGTGAACCATTCCAGCGGCAACGGATGGCCGAGGCCCCTTGCCTTGGCCAGGTGGTACGCCGCGCCGCCCACGGCGGCAAATTGCAGTCCCTGTGTGCCTTGATTATTGAGAAACGTGATCTGGTCATCGCTCGTTCGACCGGCCCACCGCCCGGACATGATGTCCGGCACCGTGCCGATGTTGGGATTGTCGATCTCGTGGTGCGGCGACGCCGGTATTTTCTTTTTCTCATCCGGATTGCCGGCGATGAAACCGAACATGCCGTCGCTGCCGGTCACGACGTCGGGAGCGTTACGGTCGGCGACGAGCGTCGAGGTTCCGAGCCGCGCTTTCACGTCGGCACGGGCGAGCACGTCGGCGCCGGCTTCATTGTTGCGGACATTGTTGATGTGCATGCCGGGCTCCAGCCATGCCGCTTGGATCACTGGTACCAAGGAATCTGTTGTGAGCGAAACGATATCGGCTCCCTTCAGGGCTTTTTCCGGAGAATCGACCGGAATGATTTCCATGTCCAATTTCTCGGTCATCTCCGCGGCGAAGGCGTCGCGATTGGCTTTGGTCGGGCTGAACACCCGCATGACTTCGATGGGCCGCACGAGCTTGATCGCCTCGGCATAGGTGCGCGCCATGCCGCCGGAGCCGATCATGGCGAGCACTTTGGAGTTGGCTCGCGCCAGGTACTTCGTGCCCAGTCCGGCGCACGCGCCCACCCGCATATGCTGCAAATAGCCGTCATTCATGAGCGCGAGGGGTTCGGCGTTGCGCGTGCTGAGCAAAAAGATCAAGCCGCAATAACGGCCGCGCTCCATGCAGTACTTGTCCTCGACCATGAAGCCGTCCTGGTTTTCCCAGGCGAGCATGTCGGACTTCATGCGGATCGCGAACACGCCGAGCTTGCGCGACGCGCCCTCCATGGTGCCCCAGCGATAATAATGCGGCTCGTGCGGCACGTAGAAATCGATGCGCGGCCGGTAACCGGCGCGCTGCTCGTTAAGTTCTCGATAGGCCTCTTCCATGGCGTCGATGCAGGTTTTCATGTCGAGAACCTGCTGAACATGCTCGTTGGTTAAAAACATCATGAATCGATTTCTCCCGAAAGGCAGACGCGATCGAGTTTGATATAGCCCGTCCGCAGTTTTCTGTAAACCCCGCGAAGGTTCGTGGCAAATGCGCTGCGCAAAAATGAGCCAGGCCGAAGCACGCGGCGTGGTTATCGAGAGACCTTTATGACGATTTTCAACCTGTCACCCTCGAATGTTTTTATTGCGGTCCAGATCCCGACTCACCTGTGGTGAGCCCGTCGAACCACCGGTTAAAGCATGCGGGAATGGCGGATGTCGGATCAACCAAATACTTGATGCACTAAGAGCTGCGGTTGATGAACCCTCAGTGATTCAAAAAAAATCCGGCGATTTTCTTTGCTCGACGGGGAAGAATTCTGTAAATTGGCCGGAAGGAGGTGCCGCCAACGATGCTTCGATCGACCAGGATTAATCCCCGCTCCTTGAGAACAAGAATCGCAGCCGCCGCCCGACGCTGCACGGGCATCGCCATTGCCACCGGCGTCTTGCTGCTTTCCGCTCCCTTCGTGACGACTCGGCATGAGGAAATTCTCCCGCCGCCTCCGGCAGCGCCGCCGGCGCCAGTGGAGTCCCGCGTGCCCGTCAAGCTGCGCTACGGCGACACGCTCATCACGGTCCTCAAACGGTTCGGTGTCGGACCCCCGTCAGCGCACGCGCTGATCGAGAAAATAAGACCGTTCGTCAATCTGCGAAAAATTCAATCGGGTGACGACGTTCATGTTGTGCTGAATTCTGCCGATCGGAGTGTTGAAGCCTTGGAAATGGTGGTGAATGACAATCTGGTCAGGGTGAAAGCAACCAACGACGGCTGGCTGGCCGAACGCGAGGCGATCCCTTTCGTTCGCGCGCAGCGCGTGATTCGTGGGACCATTAACGGAAATCTTTACGAAAGCGGCGTCGAAGCGGGCCTGTCGCCGCAACATATTTTTGACCTGGCGAAAATGTTCGAGTCGGACATTGATTTCTTTTCCGACTTCAAGCCGCAGGACGTTTTCAGCGTGGTTTTCGAAGAGCTGCGCTATGCGGATGGGCGACGTGTCGCCGGGCGCGTGTTGGCGGCCGAGCTGGAAGCGGATAACGACATTTTTGATGCGTTCTATTACCTCGGTAAGGACGGCACGGGGGATTACTACAGTAGCAAAGGCGAAGCCTTGCGCCGCGCGTTTTTGCGGGCTCCGTTGAGCTACTCGCGGATTTCATCGCCGTTCAACAAAAATCGCATGCACCCGATTTTTCGCACCGTACGACCGCATCTGGCGATCGATTACGCGGCGCCGGCGGGAAGCCCGGTGGTGGCCATAGGTTCCGGCCGGGTGGAGTTTGCCGGATGGCGCAACGGCTATGGCAACGTTGTCGATATTCGTCATTCGGGAAATTATCTGTCGCGCTATGCGCATTTCTCGCGCCTTGCCGGCCGTCTCCGCAAAGGCCAATCCGTCAACGCCGGGGAGGTGATCGGCTACGTCGGCCAGACCGGACATGCGACCGGTCCGCATTTGCATTTTGAGTTTCTGCGCGGCGGCACCAAAATTAACTTTCTCGATATGCGCATGCCCAGGATCCAACAACTGGCGGGCGAAGATTTACAGC
>CAMLCX010000661.1 GCA_946478635.1 uncultured Pseudomonadota bacterium | reverse complement strand
AGACATCCATCCCATCAGGTCGCCTTGACACCATAGTCCCGTCCAAGTAAGAATCGCGGTCGAATCTAGTTTGCTTTTCTGCTCTGAGGAATTCATGGAGAACGATACGAGAATGGGCCCGTTGTCCGGCTGTCGCGTGCTCGATCTCGCCGGACCGCTGGGCCTGCATTGCACCAAACTTTTAGCCGACATGGGCGCGGACGTGATCAAGATCGAGCCTCCCTCGGGTGACGAATCGCGGCGCATCCCGCCGTTCAAAGACGACATTCCGCATCCGGAAACGAGTCTCTATTTTCTTCATTTCAATACCAACAAGCGCGGCATCACTCTCGACGTCGAAAAACCAGACGGCCGGGCGATCTTGCTCGAGCTCGCCCGCAAAGCAGACGTCGTGCTCGAAACGGCCAAGCCGGGAAGAATGGACGAATTGGGAATCGGTTACGCGGCGCTGCGCGGACAAAATCGCGGTCTGGTTTACGCCTCGATCACACCCTTCGGTCAGACCGGTCCGTGGCGCGACTACAAAGCCAACGACATGGCGGGAATCGCCCTTGGCAATCTACTCTACCTGGCGGGCGAACCCGGCGAGCCGCCGCTGCAACCACCGGGCGAAATCGCCTACGGCATGGCGTCCAGCTACGGGGCATTCGGCATCGCCACCGCGCTCTATCATCGTCTCGAAAGCGGCAACGGCCAGTACATCGATGTATCGATGCACGAATGCGCCGGTCATATCGCCGGGTACTTTATTCCAAACTACGGCTACACCGGCGCCAAACCGGCGCGCGCTTCGCGCAAGGGCGAGGAAACCGACCTGTATGACCCCTACGCGACAAAAAATGGGTACGCGCGCATCTTTATCATACCCGTCGAGCAATGGCGGCGGCTGGTCGATTGGATGGGACGGCCCGCGTCGATTTCCGGACCCGAATTCGAAAAGATGTCCTATCGGCGGCAGCATCCGGAGATCGTCGTCGGAGCGATTGCGGAGTTCTGCGCGCGCTACACCAAGGAAGAGCTTTACGAGGAAGGCCAGAAGCGCCGCATCGCTGTGACACCGATTAATACCGCCGGCGAGTTTATCGAAATGGAACAGACCAAGGCGCGCGGACTTTTCGTCGACATGGAGCACCCGGTAATCGGCAAATACAAACAGTTCGGCGTAGTGCCCCGATTAATGGAAACTCCCGGAAGTATTTACCGAACCGCGCCGCTGCTCGGCGAACATAATCAAGAAATCTTCGCCGGCGAGCTCGGCATGAGCAGCGACGATCTGGTCGCGCTCAGAGCCGAAGGCGTCATCTAATGACCAACTGGAGTGATGGAACGTTGGAGTGCTGGAGTATTGCGTTCCGGACCCGACCAACACTCCATTACTCCATCACTCCAATACTCCAAAGGGATTGAGTACCATGAGCAAGTTTCCCCTTGAAGGCATTCGCGTTATCGAACTCACGACCGGCGCTGCGGGGCCGACGGTTGCGCGCGTGCTCTGTGAATTTGGCGCGGAGGTCATTCGCTGCGAAACTCGCCTGCGCGGCGACGGCCATCGCGGCGAAGATCCGAAGCTCTGGAACATGAAGCCTGACTTCATGAAACTTCAGCGCGGCAAGAAATCTTTCACCGTCAACATGCAGACGCCCAAGGGCCGGGAGCTGGTCAAGGAACTAGTCAAGAAATCCGACGTCCTGGTGGAAAATTTTGGTCTCGGCATTCTCGAGAAATGGGGCCTCAACTGGCCCGATCTGCAATTGATCAATCCGCAAATCATCCTGATCCGCGTCAAAGGCATGGGTTGCACTGGCCCGCATGCTGCCGACCTGACCTACGGCCCCAACGTCGGCAACACCATGGCGACAACTTTCCTGTGGAATTATCCCGGCGCGACGACGGCGACGGCGGAACCGCGCACGCAGCATCCGGATTTTATGGGTGGCGTCACCGGAGCTTTCGGCGTGGTATGCGCGCTCATCCAGCGCAAGAAATCCGGCTTCGGCCAGTGGATCGATAGCGCGCAGCAGGAAATCGGCGCCTCCCTGCTCGGCCCGAAATATCTCGAATACACGGTCAACAAGCGCGAACCGCAGCCGGAAGGGAACCGCAGCTTGATCGCCGCGCCCTACGGTCCCTACCAGTGCAAAGGCGATGACCGCTGGTGCGTCATCGCCGTCTACAATGAGGAGGAGTGGAAAAGCTTTGCGTCCTTGATGGAGAAGGCCGGCTTGAAAGCCGATCCCAATTTCGCCACCCATCTCCAGCGGGTGCGCCATCAGGACACCCTGGATAAATGGGTCACGAGCTGGACGCTGCAGCACGACGCTTACGAAGTCATGGAAACGCTGCAAGGCATCGGCGTTTGCGCCGCCGTCGTGCAGGACGTGGAAGATCAGTTCAAACGCGACAAGCAATATGCCGCGACCGGTTATCTCGTCAATCTGACCGAGCCGGAAGCCGGCGACGTGGTCACGGAAAACGTCCCGTTGCGCCTATCGGAAACTCCGGGAAAAGTGCGCGGCGTCGCCCCGCTCATGGGCGAGCATACCCACGAAATCGCGCGCAATCTTCTCGGCCTCAGCAACGATGAGATCAAGAAATTGGATGAAGAGAAAGTGTTGTACTAGGACGAAGCAGACCGCAGCGCTAAAAACTGAACTCAATAACATTCTTACCCTCGCCCTCCGGGAAGGGTGAGGGCAATTCAACAATTTCAGAAAGGGGAAGAAAAATGACCGAACCGCAACCATTATGTGTTTATGAAAAGCGCGATCCGCATATCGCGATCATTCGACTCAACCGTCCCGAGAAAAAGAACGCCATCAGCCGCGATCTTTACTGGGCGCTCGATGAATGCTGGCAGAAAGCCAAG
>CAMLCX010000660.1 GCA_946478635.1 uncultured Pseudomonadota bacterium | reverse complement strand
AAAATCGGCATGAGCGGCACCGTCGATGATCTGCTTCATCTGGCCGAGCTGGCGCGCGAGCGAAAGGCGTTTACTGAGGCGCGGCTTCATCTAAAAATCGCCACGATCCGCGATCTCACCCGGCCGGAGCCCTATTACCAACTGGGCGCGCTTTCCGAGGCCGAAGGGCGAGCGAACCATGCGGCACAATACTATTACATGGCGCTCGAAGCCCAACCTAACTTTGAGCCCGCGCGTGCGGCTCTCAAGCGGCTCGGACACCTCAAGGACAAACCCACGGCTTAAGGCGGAAGCCATGTCGATCATCACAATATCGCACGAGGCGTTTGGCGCCGGCCGCGCGGTGGCGGAACGGGTCACTGCGCTTCTGAATTACCGTTGCATCAGCCGGGAAGTGCTGATCAAGCCTAGCGAGCGTTACGGCATCGCGGAAGCGTCGCCGTCACCGAAGGGGTGCACGATCCCCGTCGCCACGACTTTCATGGCCAGGGGCATCATTCCCTTTTCCCACGAGCTCTCGCTCGGCACTCTGACGCAGTGTCAATAATTTGTCCTGGGCGTTCTCTGCTCCTAAAACACTTAGGACGCCTGGCCTAAGCGGCACGGCTTAGCGCAATCTCATTCCTCCGCCAAATAAAAGACTCAGTAGTACTTTGGGAACACTCGGGATCCGACAGAAAGAGTTTGCGCAGTTTCAGCTTCTAACAGAGAATGGGAATCCCTGTAGGCGCCTAGTCCGCGGCGCGCGTTATGTAGCGGAAACCTACGATTGACTGATGTCGTCTTTAGTCACCACACGCTTAATGCGCTTTTCGCCGTCTACGAGGGGAATGATCTGCAAATTGTATCGGGTAAATAGGTCTCTGAGAGCTGGTTGATCCAAGTGCTCTGGAGCTGTAATCACGTCCGTGCGCATAACGTCCTGGACGGTCTTGTCGCCCGGGGCAATCAACAAATCCCTGAAAGTGACTGTTCCCAGTAGCCGTTCGTCGGAATTAATCACGTAAGCGTAGTAAATAGTCTGCGACCGATCGCGCGCATCTCTGCGTAGAAAGCTAACAGCTTCGTCGACGGTCATGTTAGGTCGCAAACGGGCGTAGCGCGGGTTTATCAGGCCACGAGCCCGTTCCTCCGCATAATCGGTAAGTCCCTTGACTTCCCTGCGCGTTTTGTCGTCGAGGAGCGATAAGAGTCCCTCGCGGTCTTGTTCGGGCGCTTGCTCGATGACATCGAGTGCTTCGTCAGGAGCCAGGAGCCGCATCCACAATCTTCGTTCTCCGATCGGCAGAATTAAAATCAACTGCCCCTTATCTCTGGCATTCAAGTGCAGAAAAAAATTCTCTGCATCATCTTGCTGGAGCAACATAAAGCCGTCGGCTCGCTCCCGTAAGGAGAGGATTGGCCAGGCCTCATACAGTTCGGACACAACCACGCTTTTCTCAACGGCCTTGCCATCATCGCTCTCCAAATACATTTCCCCGGAGACATCGTCGTAGGCGAACAGCTCGGCATGGCGCCCCCAACTGATGGCGATGTCTAGCTGCTTTTCGGCCTTCTCGCCAAAGTCGGCTTGCAGCTTGTCGTGAAAATAATCCCAAGCCACGCGCCGGTTGTCGTCCTGTTGGAGAGTTTCATAAATCCAGGCAATGATCGGCAAGCGCAGCACCCGTCCCGCGACTATTGCTTTGCGGCCCAGAATGGTGGCGTCAGCGTAGGCACGCCCAAGAGGCGTGAGTAACAGATCTCCCTCGTGAACTGTAACGAAACCCAGTAGGTCCCCCGACTCCACAATGGGTAGGAGGTCATCGAGTTCGAGGACCAACTCACCGCTGATCCGGTAGAGATCAACCCGTCCTCCCTCTTCTACGAGTTTCTCGAGCAAGCCCGCGAGGGCGCTGAGCTGGGCATTCGGCAATGCTCGGGTCAAGCCAGGCTGTCCAGGTTGAGTGCCAAGCGTCTCTTCTTTTGGCTTGGACTGACCGGCAACGGCTGCGTACACCTTATCTACAAGGCCTTGAAAGGCGGTATCTTTGCGCTGCCGCGGCTGGCGAAGCGTGACAGGAATCTCAGTTACAATGTGACCAGGTTCTTTACCCATGATCACGATGCGATCGGCCATCAACACGGCTTCCTCAATGTTATGAGTGACCATCAGAATGGCTTTGGTCGGGATTTTCTTTTTCAGCCATAGTTCCATCAGCTCGCCGCGCAAAGCCTCGGCCGACAGCACATCCAGGGCAGAAAATGGTTCGTCTAAACATAACAATTCCGGCTCTACCGCCATCGCGCGAGCGAAGCCGACTTTCTGCCGCATGCCACCGGAAAGTTCGCGCGGGTAGGCTGACTCAAATCCATCCAAACCGACAGTGTCGATGAGATTCAAGGCGCGCTCCCGGCGCTGAGCCGGCGGTACGCCGCGCGCTTTCAAGGCAATCTCGACGTTCTCTTGCACCGTCAACCAAGGGTAAAGCGCAAACGTTTGAAAAACGATCGTCGTGTAAGGATTGACACCTCTTAACGGCTGGCCGTGATATAAAACCACGCCGGAAGTAGCGGCGTTTAATCCCGCGATGATTCGTAGCAAGGTCGATTTCCCGCATCCAGATGGCCCAAGCAAGCAGACAAATTCACCCGGCTTGATATGGAGATCGATGTCTTTGACCGCGAGAAATTGTTTGGTTTCCAGCCGGTAGGCTTTCGTGACACCTTGAAGGTCCAACAAATCGTGGAGGTCGGTGGGTGCTGTTGCGGTAATCATGCGATACTCTCCGTGGCAGATTATTCCATGCGATAACGTTCTTCGGCCAATCGATAGAGACGACGCCAAAAAGTCCGGTTAATGAGAACGACGGTGAGAACCAGAGCCA
>CAMLCX010000659.1 GCA_946478635.1 uncultured Pseudomonadota bacterium | reverse complement strand
CTAGCTGATTCTAGCTGATTTTTTCATCCAGCTTTGCGGGCCGTACCCGACCAGGTCCCATTTCAATTGGATCTCTCCTCCCTTCGCTCCGGCATGAATTTCACTCTCAGGAAGTCACGGGGATGGGGGCAACGGTTCGTGATCAAATCATAACCCTGGTAAAGACAATTTCGTCGCGATAGAGTCGCGCCGATATCTTGGCCGATCAGCAAGGGGGAACGCATATGAAAAAGATCCTGGTTGTTGGAATAATCGTTGTAAGTTTTCTTTTCAGTCCTCTACAGGCATTTAGCCAGGACGAAGCCGCCAAACCGAGTTACAAGAACGGCGAAAGCTGGCTGTTCACGGTCAAAGAAGGGGGTGGAATAGGCAGTTCGACAGGTTTGCTCAATGGAACTTACGAACTTTCGATAGTCGATGGCAAGCTGAAGACCGCCATCATAAACGGATCGCAGAGAGATGAACTCGACCCGAGGCCCCCAGTCCTGCTCGGTTTGCTAACTTTTGCTCCCAACCTAGCTTTCCCGCTGACGGTCGGCAAGCAGTGGTCGCGTGATTATAAGGGAACCTACGTCGGCAGCAACAAACCGATTGCGCGGAAGATCGCTTACGAGGTGAAAGGGATAGAACAAGTCACCACGCCGGCAGGAACGTTTCGTGCCTTCAAGCTCGAAAGTGATGACCGGGCCAGCGGGCAGGACTATTTTACCACCAATTACTGGTACAGCCCGGAGACTAGAAGCATAGTGAAGTCTAAGTTTGATGGTTCCGCCGGAGGACAACACACGGCATTACAAAGGGAAATCGAGCTCATCAAATTTACACCGGCGAAATAAGCCGACGTAACCAGCCGCTCCGTTGCTGCTCAAACGCGATGAAGGGCGATCGGGAAAAATGCCTCGACGCCGGCGCCTCGGATTAAGCCGGTGAATACGGATGAATTATTGTCGCTGCTGCGCATTTGGCTATTCGGCAAACAGAGATTTCCACGCGTTCATGAATACAGAACCGACGGCTAACATACTGATCGTCGACGACGATCCAAAAACGCTGCTCGGCATGGAAGCATTGCTCTCCGCCCCGGGCGCAAGATTGTCACTGCTTCGACGGGCCAAGAAGCGTCGCGTTGGCTGCTGCGTTCGTGTTATCCGAACCACGCCGCACCCGATACCGCCGGGCACAGTATCGCGCTCCACCGACCGTTCCTAATTAATTAGGTTAGCGGGTCCGACGCGGTGAAAGTAAACGAACATCAGGTCGACTTTCAGCCTCGCGGAACGATCCGAAATCGGCCCAGACCGAAGCTGGTGCCCTTGCCGGCGTGGATTATCTCGCCGGCGTGGAGGAAAGGATAGAACGGCTCGAGCTTGCCTTCGAACGTCACCTGGCCGATCAATCCGCCCATCGACATGGCGGTTTGCTGGCGGCTCGAGTAGCGCTCCCAGTCGAACCATTTGAGATCGTGCTCAACGGTCTCGACACGCAGCGCCAGATCGATCCAATCTCTGAAAGCCAGGCCCGACGGGTCGCCGCCGCAGTGAAAATAGGAGAGATGGCCGATCCGCCGCAGCAGGTTTCGAAAGAAAACATGAAACGGCAATTCGCTGGCAAGGCGGGAGTCGTAGCGCACCCTCAGGGGCGTTAGAAGCTCGATTGTTATTCGATCGGTCCATCGAATTTCCCCTCCTCAGCGCGCCGCGACGCGTTTGCGAGGAGTTCCGCACACGAGTTTCAATCGCTCGTCTTCGCACCTCATTACAGACGCAAGGCTCTACCAAAGCGTCTTCACATGAGGATATCGCAAGATACGCTGATCGCGTGTGATCAACGGGAACCCGAGTACCGTTGATGTAGCAACGATAATTCGGTCCGCGGGATCTTTATGGAATTTTCCAGGCAGGTGTACAGACTTTATGAAAATCGAATTATCGACCGGCACGAAGTGTAGGAAGGGCATCGCCTCGGATTTCGCGACCCAGGATTCCACGCTCATTTCTAGCACCAGTCGGTCCTTGCTGACCAATTGGGCCACTTCCCAGACACTTACCGACGAGATGAAAACTGCTGCTGCGCGGGTGGCCTCCCCGATTACTCGGTGGGCCCTGCGGGACAGCGTGGAAGTCCCGTTGACCCACCATACCCACGCATGGGTATCCAGCACGATCACTGAAGTGCTTCCCAATCGTCTTCAGCCACTGGCTCGGTCGGTTGCTTATAACTCTTGACGGTTCCGCGCAGAGGCGCCAACCAAACCTCCGGGTCCTCGGTGTAAGGGACAACCTTCAGCACAGGCTTGCCGCGATCGGTGATGATAATGGGTTGACCCGTTTGCTCTACTTCGCGAAAAAAATTCAACGCACGGGGCTTGAATTGAGACTTCGATACGGTACGAGCCATGCTTCTCCCTCCATAGTCCATTTAAAATGACTATCGTGTAACACGGACACCGTACATTACAAACCTGACCGGCTAACGATGTTGATGTGGTCGTAATCCCTTTTTCTTCAGGTCGTTGTTCACCTGTGCTCGCTGCGCTCGCGAGGCGTGGCTTCTCAGCCTTTGCGTTAGACCGCTCAAAGAACATAGTGCCAATGGGTGTTGATCTTAGATGGAAAAATGAAAACGGTAGACCGATCGAGGAAATTCTCGATCCGACAATTTCGGGTCCTTCTCGTTTGTCAAGCCTGACACGCATCTCCACCCACGCATCTCCACCGCACTCCTGTCGTCGTCAGGCGCAAGAGGCAGCTGATATACAGGTCGACAAAACTCTCCTCGCTCCATGAATCTTTCTCGTCTGTCAAGCCTGGCACTGTGGTTACAAAATCGAACTGAAAGGAGAATCCATCAGAAAAACCAAGAAGTGAATAA
>CAMLCX010000658.1 GCA_946478635.1 uncultured Pseudomonadota bacterium | reverse complement strand
CCATGATGGCGCGCTCATCCTCATCGATCGAACCGATGGCGAGACAGCCGAGCGCGATGGCCGGATGAACACCGATGGCGAAAGCCACCGGCAGAGCTTTCCCCTGCGCTTCGGCGGCGCGCTGAAACTCCCAAAGATGCTTCGCCAACGTGAGATGAATCGAAGTCGTGTCGCGGCTTTTGATCATGAGCCGGTTATAGGCGCAGTTCCACGTGTCGCCGTTCGGATCCTTGGCGAACGAGATCGCCGCGGTAATATACGCGCCCGCGTCTTCCTGGTGGTGCAGAATCTGCGGCAGCTTATACAGATCGATCTTGTCGCCGGTGAGAATCACCTCTTTAACCGGCGCCGTAGCGACGAGCTTCGGTGGAATCGGTTTTTCCATGGCGCCAAGATAGGCGCGCTGCATCTCTTCGGGCTTGGCACGGATCGCCGCCGCAAGCCGCGAGCGTCCGGCATGAAGGTTAGTCAGTACGGGGAACGCCGTGCCCTTAACTTTTTCGAAAAGTATAATCGGCCGCCGTTTGGCTTCCTGTTCGAGCTTCACGGTGATCGCGGTGATCTCGAACGCCGGATCGACTTCGCGGGCGACAACCAGAAAGTCTTCGGGGTGATTTTGTTTGACGGCCTCGAGATAAGTGCGAAGGTCTTGCGACATGGCGGTCGTCCTTTTAAGAAAGCCTACTTCGATTCGCGCGGCTCGATTGCCCGCCGCTTGGTGCGATACTTGAAGTGCCTCTCCTAAGTTCGTCATTCCCGCATGGTTTAAGCGGGAATCCAGGCGATTCAGAACTGGACCCCCGATAAAAACATTCGGGGGTGACTCCATTGGGATAAATTCTCATCGATGTTTTTTGCTACTCATCAACGTGCAACGAGGTGTTTATTCTAAAAGCAAAAATCATTTAATCACTCGGTCAGCCCGCGCCAATACGCTGGGCGGAATTGTCAGGCCGATCTGCTTCGCGGTCTTCAGATTGATGCCCAGCTCGAACTTCTTCGGCAGCTCCACCGGAAGATCGGCGGGCTTGGCGCCTTTCAGAATCTTGTCGACATAGGTGGCGGCGCGCCTGTGTAGGTCCGGATAGCTCCCCCCATAGCTCATAAGGCAACCAGCCTGTTCTACAAACTCTAGTGTGTCACAGGTCCATGGCAATCGGTTCTTCGCCGCAAAATCGGTGATTTGCTTTTCATAGCGGTTGGCACCCCCGCCCGGGACAGTGAGTGCGTCGGCATGTTCTTTAATTGCGGCAGCGAAAGCAGTTGTCAGATCACTCGGACTCCGCACATCGAGGGATTGCAACGTAATCCCTAATGCTGCTGCCGCGGCCTGGGCCGCCTTGAATCTTAGTCTCATTCCGGGATTGTCCGAGTCCCATATAAAGGCCACTCGTGTTGCCTTTGGCAAGAGTTCCTTGAGCAGCTCCAACCGTTTCCCCGTTAGGTCCGGAGAGATTTGAGTCAACCCGGTGATGTTGCCACCTGGACGCGCGAGGCTGGCGACTAGTCCTAAAGCTACAGGGTCTCCCACGCTTGTCATGACGATGGGGATGGTGCTGGTCGCTTTTTTGGCCGCACGAATACCGGTGTTTCCTCCCACTACAATGATGTCAACGTTGAGACGGGCCAACTCGCCAGCGAGCTCGGGATACCGTTCGCTCTTGCCTTCAGTCGTGCGAAAAACAAAAGCGACGTTCTTGGTCTCGACATAGCCGAGTTCGCGCAGTCCTTGCATAAATGCTGGTGAAGGACCAGAGCCGGCACTGGCCAGATAGCCAACCCAAGGGATTTTTCTCGGCTGCTGCGCATCGGCGGAAACGTAGAACGCAAGGAGCATGGCGCAAAGCGTAAAGACCGTAATGTTTTTCTTCAAGTCTTTCTCAGCTCTTTCCACTCGACACCCATCACTCTTCTCACTTGATCACTCTATCCGCCCGCGCCAGCACTTTCGGCGGGATCGTGAGGCCGATCTGCTTGGCTGCCTTCAGATTGATGATCAACTCGAACTTCGTCGGTTGCTGCACGGGAAGATCAGCGGGCTTCGCCCCTTTCAAAATCTTGTCCACATACGTAGCGGCGCGCCGGTCCAAGTCGTTCTGGCTCGCGCCGTAGGACATAAGCCCCCCCGCTTCGACAAAATCTGACCTCCAGTATATCGCCGGGAGCCGGTTCTTTGCAGCGAGTTCCACAATCTGTCTTCGCTGAGAATTGAGGATGCCGCTCTGTAGCACGAGGACTGCCTCAGCACGCCCCTTGCTTGCGGCCCGGAATGCGGTCTCAATATCCTTGGGACTTAGTACGTCCAGGTATTGAAGCTTCACCCCGAGCGTACCTGCGGCGAGTTCCATCTCTCTTGACGCTTGCGCGTTGCCCGGGCTGGTCGAAGTCCCGAGGACGGTCACTTGGGAGAGTTTAGGGACGGTCTCCTTCAGAAGCTCCAGTTGCTTCCCGCTTATCTCCGGGGAAAGGGTTGACAGTCCTGTGATGTTTCCTCCAGGTCGCGCAAGGCTGGCGACGAACCCGTTGCCCACGGGGTCGGGGTCCTGCCTCATTACAATCGGAATCGTAGAAGTTGCTGCCTTGGCGGCACGGGTTGGCCCCGGACCCGCCGTGACAATGATGTCTACCTTCCGACGGACCAGTTCGGCCGCAAGCTCACTTAGGCGATCAAAACTCTCGGCATATAGATTCTCAATGACAAAGTCTTTTCCCTCTGCGTACCCAAGCTTGCCTAGTCCCTGGCGGAATGCATCGCGGCGGAGCGGGCTTGTGGGACTGGCGCTCAAAGATAGATAGCCTATCCGGGTGATTTTCTTCGCCGGCTGCGCCTCTGCCCTCGCCCCGCACACCGTGAGCGCGACGACGATTGCAAAGAG
>CAMLCX010000657.1 GCA_946478635.1 uncultured Pseudomonadota bacterium | reverse complement strand
TTCGGCAGCGAGTGCGTGCAGCATCGACATTACGGGCGTTGCGCCCACTCCCGCGCTCAGCAGCACCACGGGACTCTGGCGGGGACGAAGAGTAAAGCTTCCACGTGGTGCGCTGACATCCAATAGATCGCCTTCTCGCGCACGGTTGCACAGAAATGAACTTCCTGTCCCGTTCAATTCGCTCTTGACGCTGATGCGGAAATGATCGGCCACGGGCAGATCAGACAATGAATAGCTGCGAAGAACCGGCGGTGTGACCGGATCGAGATGCAAGCGCAAAACAACAAATTGACCCGCCTGGAAGACAGGAAGAGGCTGCCCATCGATCGGCTCCAGAATGAAGGAAGTTACGCTATCGCTTTCCTTGTGAATACGCGCGACCCGCATCTGTCGAAAGCCGGGCCATGCTGGCGCTTGTTCCTCGTTTGCGAGTCCCCGATTTCCCGCGGCTGTCGCGCTCGATTCCTGCTCGAGCATGGTTTGAAAAGAAGACTGCCAACCTGGGCTAAGTGCGGGAATCCGTAGCGCTCGTTCCAGTTGTTCGCGGGAATGTCCCGGCAAGTACAAGAGACCATCAATGTTGGCTACCGTATTCCGTTCTGGTCCATCGGCGATTTTCACGATGTCGTCGCCTGCACCCACTTCTCCTTCCTGCAAGACGCGAAAGTAGAATCCTGGTCTGTGATGGGCTACGAGCAGGGCTGGCATCCGAGGTTCATTCATGCGAATGCCGACGCGATAGCAGGTTACACGCGGCTGTGTCACTTCAAATATCGCGTTGCCAATGCGGTATCGATCGCCAATGCAGACCTCGTTATCAGAAAGTCCCTCAACCGTGAAGTTTTCTCCGAACTGGCCGAAGACAAAGTCATTACGTCCGAGAAATCGCTCCCAGTAGTGATAGGAGTCCATCTGATAAACAAAAACGGCGCGCTGCTCCCCACCATGACCGGACAGATCGCCTTGCCCGTCGCCATCGATATTGAGCTTGCGCACCATTCGCCGTCCCTCAACTGGAGGTTTCCAGATGGCGGTGCGGACAGTCTTACCGCTCCAGGTCACGTCGCGCGGAAGACCGACATTTACTGAAAGCAATCGCGACATTCGTACCTCGTCGAAGTCCGGGGTCTGATTAGTATTCTCCCCAATTGTGGTGCATCGGGCCAGTTTCTGCATCTCCAACGTTCAAGAGGCCGGCATCGAAGTGTCTTGCGGCCAGCGACGAGCGGGAGCGGCACCATCCACGTGGAGGATCTCTCCGCTCACATGACCTGCCTGTGCCAGGTAAAGAACGGCATCGACAATATCCTTTACTGTCGCCTTTTTCATAGTCGGCTGCAACCTCGAGTCGTTGGGATCATCGCGGTGCATGGGTGTATCCACAACGCCGGGAGCCACGGCATTAAAGCGAAGGCCATCTTTTGCATACTCGATTGCGAGATTCTGGGTTGCTGAATTCAGGCCGCCCTTCGTCATCATCGAAATTGAGCCGTTTACGCCGGCGATTGGCCGATCGGCAAGGGCCGCAGTGATGCTCACTACGCACCCCGATTTCTGCTTCAGCATCTCTTTCACGGTGCGCTGAGTAATGTGGAAAAATCCGAGCAGATTCGTCGAGATAAGCGCATTGAAGTCCTCGGCAGTGAAGTCAGTGAAGGGCTTGGTACGGAAGATGCCTGCGTTATTCACCAGGACATCGATGGTTCCGAAGTGGCTGATTGCTGCCTCGACAGCATCGGCAGCCGTTTGCTCCTTGCCGATATCGCCAGCGAGGAGAACCAGGCCGCCTGAGGCACTCAACAGTCGATTGGGATCGCGAGACGTTGCGACGACGTTATAGCCTTCTTTCAGAAACCTCTCGACTAAACCTGCGCCAATACCCCCCGATGCTCCGGTTATGATTGCTGTTTTCTTGTCCGCCATACCTAGCCTTTCGGTTTAAAGGTTCGAACGCCAATACCCAGTTGCTCCACCGGTCCTCTCAGAGCGGTTTCATCCCGCCCGCGGCGCCGCGTACCCTTCGCGAGAAGGACCGACGAATCCCTCCACTAACGCGGCGATCTCATCTGCCGCCGTGTCCAATGCAAAATGACCGGGGTCGAGAACGTGAACGTCGGCCTTCGGCACATCTCTATCTATAGCGCTCTGGTTCGCCTGAATCAAATGAGAAAGAATTGCTGGACCATAATTGGACCCTAGTTTTCGACGTGCGCCGAACGGCAATAGTCGCCACATTACTCGGGTTTCCCGAGTAACAAAGGCGGCGCTTTAATCTTCCGATGGCCGACAATCCACTCGCGACTATTTCGATCTAAGACGCCGCCGCGTTGGCGACGAGGGTCCGAACCGCCTTGGGCTGAGGACGCAGCAGCAAATAGAATGCGACGACGTGCGTGATCATCAGCACGGGCACATAGATGATCGGGATCGCATACGTGGCGCCCAACTGCCCCGCTAGCGCAGGAAGGCCGACCTGGGTGGCGTGGTAATAGTCGAGGATGAGGTCGATCGCTCCCACAAGATTGAAGGCGACCACCAACAGCCAAAAAAGCGGACGTATCCTTACCGTAAGAAGTGCGAGGATGGCGAGGACTCCGGTTGCCAGATCCCAGTAGGCGGCGAACGTAGCGAAGCTGCCGGGAAGATTAGGGCCGACCACGCCGGGAACGATAAAGACGAGGCCGAAAAAGCGGAAGCTGTGCAGAGTAGCAATGGCGCGTTGGGCTGCGACCTGGTCGATTGACTTGAGCCTGGGCATGACGTACGTGCCGAAGCAAAGCAACCAGGCGACATAACCGAGAATGAGATGGATGTTGAAGATGATTTCCGGCGACATTTGGCCTCCATGCGATTAAGAGTTCGTCCGGGCGAACCTCCG
>CAMLCX010000656.1 GCA_946478635.1 uncultured Pseudomonadota bacterium | reverse complement strand
GACCACCGAGATCTACACTCTTTCCCTACACGACGCTCTTCCGATCTGAAAGAATAAATTTCGCCTTTGCCGCTCATGGGCGTCCAGGTGATGCCCTCGCTGCCGCATTCATTGCACAACGGGCGCGGTGTCCATACCCAGGCGCCGCAGTCGTTACAATGCTGCATCACTAGCTTGTTCTGGGCCGCGGCGTCCCAAAACGGCTTCGCTTCAGTGGTGATCGCCGGCAACGGTTTTCTAACGTCTACTTCAGCCATAGCTCTTATATTTCGTTTCCGAGAACGGCTACCGCGCAGCAGCCCAAGTTCTTGCCGTAGGGGAGGACGCCCAAGCCGCTCACGAGACCGGTCTTCGCGTTCGCCACCTGGCGCTCGCCACCTTCGCCGCGCAGCTGGCGCACGGCTTCGATGATATGCAGCGTGCCGCCCGCCGTCGACGGCTGGCCGACATTGATCATGCCACCGCCGGTTTGAATCGGCAGTTGTCCCTTGAATGTAAAATCGGTTCGCTCGTAAAAGCTCAGATCGCCCTTGGCGCAGAAGCCAAGGTCTTCAATCTGCAAGTAAACGACGATGATGTAGTCGTCGTAGAGCTGCAAGAAATTGATGTCGCTGTGTTTGACGCCGGCCATCTCCATCGCTACCTTGCCGGCGTCCTTGACGCCCATGACGAGAGCATCGGATCCGGCACGCGGTCCGTAGGATGGATTGCTCCGTTCGCCGAAGCCCTTTAGATAGACCGGTTTCCTGCGCAGCGCCTTTGCGCGCTCAGGCGAAGCGAGTATATAGGCTCTGCCGCCGTTGGCCGGCATGACACAGTCGAGCAGCCGTACCGGATCGGCGACCAAACGCGACTCTTTGTAGTCCTGGAGCGTGATCGGTTTCCGAAGATAGGCAAGGGGATTCAAACTCGCGTGATAGCGCCCGGCGACGGCGATTTTGCCAAAATGATCGAGCGTCGCACCGTACTCATGCATGTAGCGGCGCATGACCATGGCGATCTTGCTGTTCGGCCCCATGGTGCCGTAAGGAATCTCCCAGTCACGCATGTCGCCGGGCTGAATGCCGCCGCCCCAGTGTTCCGAAAAAGGCGCGGCCGAGCCGCAGACAAGCGCGATGTCGATGAGTCCGGAATTGATCGCCGCAGCCATGCCGCCCAAGAGCGACACGGCACCCGCGCCGCCGGTGGCGCCGCCCTGCAAGAATCCCCGCGTGATGCCGAGAATCTCCGCGACTTCTTCCGGCCAAAAGGGTTGCGGATAGGCGGTCGGAATGGTGACGCCAAGACCCTGACCCTGAAAATCTTTCAGGCTCAGGCCGGTGTCTTCCAAAGCGAGGCGCATGGCCCACGAAATATATTCCGCGCTCGACTTGCGTGGTTCGCCGGGTTTCGATCCCAAACGGTCCGTGGGAGTTTCGCCGATGCCGACGATGGCGGCTTTGTTGC
This sequence comes from uncultured Pseudomonadota bacterium, assembly GCA_946478635.1. Next base: position 1,440 of record CAMLCX010000656.1, on the reverse strand, counting down.
GAATGCTCATAAACGATTACGCGGACCATAGGACAGGGAAAAAATAATTTCAAGGCGGCCTTGACAGAAGCTACGCTGGCGGTACAGCATCGCGCATGCGAGATCATTTTTTGCAAATGGAGATGAGATGAGCGGGATCAACGGATCCACCAACGTCCAATCGGCTGCGCGCCCGTCAAGCCGAGCGAAAATCGCCGCTGGCATGACGCTGTTGACGGGCGTCTTGCTTGTAACATCCGCGCTGGTTCATGCGCAGAAATTTATCGTAGCCTGGTCAGCGGTGAGCGCGCTCAATTCGCCGTTCTGGGTCATGAACGACGCCGGGTTTTGGAAGCAGGAGGGTTTGGACATCCAACTTGTCTATATCGCCAGTTCGCCGACGGTGGCACGCGCGACGTTGGCGGGTGACATTGTGCTTTCCGGCGCCAACAGCCAGGTGATCGTTGACGTCGGGCTCGGCGGCGGCGATCTGGTTGCCATGGGCGCAATCACGAATGTCGTGGCCTTCTACGTCATGGCGGCGCCCGAAATCAAAAGCGTGAGCGATCTACGCGGCAAGGTCGTCGGCGTCACTCGCTTCGGCGCGTCCACCGATTTCGGCATGCGCATGCTACTATCGAAATACGGTCTCGAACCCGCGAAGGATGTTCCGTTCATCCAAATCGGCGGCATGCCGGAACTCGCGGCGGCGTTATCCAAGAAGACGGTGTTCGCGGCGCCCATGTCGCAACCGATGGTGTATGTCGCCCAGCAAGCGGGCATGCGCATGATCGCTAATCTCGCCAAGGAAGAGATTCCATTCATGCATATCGGTCTCACCACGTCGAGAAAGTGGATAAGAGAATATCGCCCGCAAGCGAAAGCGTTCGTGCGTGCCTATGGCCGGGCGATACACTTCATGCACACGCGCAAAGAGGAGACCCGGGCGATCTTCGCCCGGTATACGCGGATCAATGATCCGGCCATGCTCGACGGCAGCATTCAGTACGGCTACGACTTCATGGAAAAAGTTCCCCTGGTAAAGGCGCAGGCGTTTCAAGTGACTCTCGATCAGATCGCCAGGACCAACCCGAAAGCCAAGGTGGCCAGGCCGGAGCAGTTTTTCGACAACAGTATTGTTCAGGAGCTTATAGAGGAGGGATTCTTTGCAAAAGTATGGGGCAAGAATCCGCAGTAAAAGCTCGGAAATAATCTGCCAGCATTGCCGAAGTGGTGGGTTCGGATCTTTCGGTTTTAGGTTGCGTGCGAGCAAAAAATATTTCAAGCTAGGGAAACTCTCTAAAATATTGCTTTTCTCGGATATTCTTGAGGGCCTTCGGTAGTCGAGGGGAGTTGAGCAAAGCCAAGTGTTGTAGGCTCCGGAATTTTCTTATCGTCTCCATCGGCTCCATTTCAAATAAAGCTAGCTGGTCGGGGCGCCTAAATGTACCCTTGGATGGG
>CAMLCX010000655.1 GCA_946478635.1 uncultured Pseudomonadota bacterium | reverse complement strand
AGACTCAGACGCCAGACGTTAAACAGTAGCTTCTAGCGCAGAAAATCCTCCAGCTTTACCCCTGCCAGCCCCATCGGCTTCACCGGCTCAAAATAGGCACGCAGCTCCGGCGTCGGCGCGGCGCCTTTGGTAGCATCGATCAGCATCTTCGAGCCGATGCGCGGATGGAAACCCATATGAGCGCCTGTATCCGGCAGCAGCTCAGCAGTCAGATCGCCAGTGTGGCATAAGGTATCGGGAATGATGAACACATCCGACTTGGGATTTACCCGGGTCGATAGCGCATACATGATCGCTTGCGCGTTGTGCGGATCGATATCTTCGTCGACGGCGATGCCGATTTTTGGATGAAGATAGGGGCTGGAGAGCAGCGCCATCAGCATGCTACGCACTTCGCCCGCTTTGCGCGGCGACATCTGCACGACGATGATGTGGCTGCCGCCTGCGTAGGGCAGCGCGACAACGTCTTTGACGTCGATGAAACCGCCGACATCTTTAATGCGCGCATAAAGAACCAATTCCATCGGGAAACCGTCCAGCGGTTGCGACTCGGAAATCGGCCGCCCACCCTGCAGCGCGTAGTAGATTGCGTTCTTGCGCATGGTGATGCATTTAACGTTGATGAGCGGCTGTTGCAGTGTGCCATGCGTCATGCCCGCGTGCTCGCAGAACGGTCCTTCGTCCTCCATGTAATTCGGCGGCACTTCACCCTCGATGACGATCTCGGCATCGGCGGGCACCATCACATCGATGCTTTCGCAGCGCACCATGTTGGCCGGCTCCTGCAAGAGCGCGCCGGCGATATCGACTTCGTCGGTCTCGTAACTGGTCGTCCAGGTCGATGCGATGTAATAGGCCGGATGATGGCCGATCACGGTCGCCACCGGCATCGGCTTTCCTGCCTTCCAATACTTTTGCATGCAGATATCGGTGTGGCGCTTGGGATGGACAAATATCCCCATCTTCTTCGGACCCTTGATATGGTCGCGCTGCAACGCGATGTTCTGGGTGCCGGTTTCGGGATCTTTGACGAATTGCATCGCCGAGCCGATGAAAGGCACGCCGCGGTCGCTGTCCGAGTGCACGTGAATGGGTAACCGACCCAGGTCGGCGTCGTCGTTTTTCCAAACTACTTCTTTGACCGGTCCGTCTTCGACAATTTTTGGTTTGATCAAACCGCGTGAGATCCGCCCGCCAAGCTCTACCAGTGCTTTGTCTTTCGTTGTGCCCAATCCCAACGCCATCTTCTCGCGGCTGCCGCACATGTAGCTGACCGCGGTCCAATTCGGATAGCCTTTGAGATTGTGAAACATCGTGCCCTTGCCTTGTTCATTCTCGCCGCGATAGGCGATACCCGCCAAATTGGTCAGCGGATCGACCTCTTTTTTGATGTCGAGAAGCAATTTATGTTCTCTGATTAAATCAATGTAGCTGCGCAGATCCTGTGACATGAACCGACTCCCTCCCGAAATGCAGAACTATTAATTCTTGTATTGTAATCACCGGCATGAATGCAACCGGCGAGCGCCGTGATTGCAATCGTTCGTGACTAAAACAACCAAGCTGCGGAGTGTCGGAGGACCCTTGCGCCATCTAATCTAGAGTTGTCACCCCCGAATGTTTCTATCGGGGGGTCTACCAGTTCCGGACTCGCCTGTGGTGAGCCAAGTCGAACCACCGCTGAAAACATGCGGGAATGACGGGTTGCGAGAGGCTTAAGAATCGTCGTGATGTCACAACCTTCGAGGCATTAAATCCGATTAACTCGAAACTCGAAACCGGGAACTAGAGACGGCGAAACCGCGCCTACCGCCCGCCGAAGATGTCGTGAAACATCTTGGCGTAACGCTCGAAATCGTCCAGGACTTCGTTCGGCGCGAAAGCGGGCTGGATGTTTTCATTCAGGCGCGCTAGTCCCGGCGGCGTGTCGATGCGATCGGGGATGCGATTCATGCCGCGGATGACCTCTTGACCGCGTTTGGAAAGCACGAAGTCGATAAACAAGCGCGCCGCGTTTGGATGCGGCGCTTTGGCGGCGATGCCGGTCGGGTGAATATTGGCGAAGACCGGATTCAAATACACCCAATCAACCGGCGCACCGGCGGGCTTCAAAACCTCGAACGTTTGCGAGTAGCCGCTGAGCGCGCCTTTGAACTCGCCGGCGGCGACGAGCTGAGCCAGCAAATTTCGCCCGGTGCGCAACTCCGTCTGCTTGGCCAGCTCGCGCATGTATGCCATCCCTTTTTCCTCGCCCATCGCTTTGAGTGTCGTACCAAACCACTCATAGGGTCGGCTTTCCACAGCGATCTGCCCTTTCCACTCGGGCTTCAATAGGTCGTTGAAAGTTTTTGGCACGCTCGTCTTGCCTACGGCGCGTGTGTTGTAACCAAACGCGCCATAGTTCGTATAGATCGACGTCCAGTTTGCCTGTGGATCTTTATAGCCCTCGCGGAAAAATTTGCGCTCCGGTGAATCGTATGGCGCGAACAGTCCGCGCTTTTTCAAGTTATGACCGTAGAAACTCGTCGTCACCATCACGTCGCAGAGATTTTGACCGGCGCGATTCTCGTTGACGTACCGCTCCATGAGTGCCGAATCATTGCTGCGATAGTAGGCGGCATCGATTTTCGGATAGACCTGTTTAAATCCGTCCAGCAAAGTCTTCGAGTCGGCAGCCGTGAAGGTCGCGTACATCATCAGCTTGCCTTCGGCTTCCGCCTTCGCTCTCACATCCTGCGCATGGGCTGGCAACTGAGCGAGCCAAAATCCAACGCCGAGCGTCAAAAGCAGGGTTGCGACAACTCGAAATCTTCGCATCACTCCATTACTCCAACACTCCATCAGCCCGGTTCTCACGGCATCTCCGCTAACAATCGCCCGTAACCGGTGAGCGGTTCATTGAGA
>CAMLCX010000654.1 GCA_946478635.1 uncultured Pseudomonadota bacterium | reverse complement strand
TTAGCAGGCAACGATGAATACCCTGTGACAGGTTCCTGTTTGGCAATTCGATTTTAATTATCGATTCTAACCGTCAATGAAAAAGGGAGAATGACATGTTTTATCGATCGCTAATCTCACTCATGGCGCTGCCTACGGTGCTTGCGCTATCTGTCCCGCTTCTTTTGACGCCGGCCCGAGCCGACGAAAATCTCTGGGGCTATCTTTACGGCACGGATACCCTGCCCAAGGGAAGCAGCGAAATTTATAACTGGCTCACCCTGCGAACCGGCAAGGGCAAAGGCACTTATCGCGGCTGGGACGAGATGCTCGAGTTGGAACATGGCTTGACCGATCGGTTTCAGGCGTCCTTTTATCTTAAAGGCCGCTCGCACCGGATCGCCGGCGGCGCTCTCGACGACGATCCTGGGCGGAGCCTCAATCGCAGCCTCGAATTCAACGGGATCAATGTCGCTTTTAAGTACAATCTCCTGAGCGTTTACAAGGATCTTTTCGGACTGTCCCTTTATTTGGAACCTTCCTATTCGCGCATTCACGGGGTCACCGGCGAGCGCATGAACCAGTTCGGCCTGGAAACCAAGTTGATGTTGCAGAAAAACTTTTTCGATGACCAGCTCGCGCTGGCCTACAATCTGACCGTCGAGCCGGAGTGGGCCAAGTTCAAGGCTAGCGGCGAGAGAGAAAAAGAGCTGGAGCTGGAACACACGGCGGGCGCCTCCTACCGCGTCATGCCCAATTGGTTCCTCGGCCTCGAAGGGCGCTATCACTCCGAATATCCCGAGTTCAAGGCGCGCGAGCATGGCGCCTACTTCCTCGGCCCGAACGTTCATTACGGCGCGGAAAAGTGGTGGTTTACATTTACTTTTCTGCCGCAGATCTGGGGGCGTCCCCATATCGCAAATCGCGGCGGCGGCAACCTCCACCTCGGCGAACACGAGCGCTACGAGTTTCGCCTCAAGATCGCTTACGTTTTTTGAGCGCGTGAGACAATGAAGCCGCTGTATTACTCTCTTTCGGTTCCCGTGCTGGTTGCCACTGCGCATGGGGCGCAATTTTTGACCGTCGAACAGGCGCAGCGGAGTTTTTTCTCCGGCGCCGATTCCTTCGTGGAAAAACAACTGGAGCTATCCGCCGCGCAGACCACACAGATCGAAACGCGCTCGCGCACACGCATGCGCCTTAAACGCTTTCGCGTGTGGGAAGCACTCGCGCATGAACAACGCATGGGAGTTGTCATCGTCGATGAAGTTTACGGCAAGCATGAGTTCATCACCTACGCGATGGCCATCGATTGGAGCGGCAAAATCGCCGGCGTGGAGATTCTCACCTACCGGGAAAGTTACGGCGGCGAGGTCCGAAGGGCGCAGTGGCGCGGGCAATTCGTCGGCAAAAGTGCCGGAGATCAGTTGGAATTGGACAAAGATATTCGCAACATCAGCGGCGCGACCCTTTCGTGCCAGCACGTCACCGAAGGAATTCGCCGCAATTTGGCGCTCTACCATGTCGCGCTTGCAAACAACTGAGCAGCGCCGCATGCGGCCGTTGCTCGGCACTTTCGTCGAGGTGCGCGTGTGCGGCCTGAACGCAAGGGACGCGCTCGCGGCCATCGACGGGGCATTTAATCGGATAACGAACGTCGAAGAACGTATGAGCGCGCACAATCCCGATAGCGATCTCGGACGTATCTTTCGCGCCGGCAACGGCGAAGCGGTGAATATTCACCCGTGGACCTTCGAGGTCATCGAAGCGGCCCGCGAGCTGCACCAATGGAGCGACGGGATATTCGACATCACGATCGGAGACGCGCTTGAACGAGACTGTTTTCTGCCGGCGTGGCCAGCCGGTCGAAAAAACCAAGCGCATGGCACCATGGCCGATATCGAGCTACTCGCCGGGAATCTAATTCGGTTGCGGCGACCCGTGCGCCTGGACCTGGGAGGCATCGCCAAAGGGTTCGCGGTGGATCGCGCCGTCGAAGCTCTGATGGAAGCGGGCGTCAAAGGAGGCTGCGTCAACGCCGGCGGCGATTTCAGAATTTTTGGCAATCGTCCCGAGCCGCTTTTGATTCGCGATCCGATGGCTCCCAGCCGCATCCTGCGCATCGGAGAAATTTGTCAGGGCGCGGTTGCCACCAGCGGCGGCTATTTTCGCAGACGCAGAAAAAATTCGCGGACGGTGACGCCGCTGGTTGATGGGCGCACTCGGCAAACGCGCAATTTACGTGAAAGCATCACGGTTGTAGCTTCGTCGGGCATGTGGGCCGACGCCTTGACCAAAGTGCTTGCCGTCGACCGGCAGCGCGGCGCGGCGCTGCTCAATCGTCTCGATGCCGGAGCGGTGCTGATTTCCGGCGCTGCGGCGGGTTCGAATTTTCATGTCTTGCCATCGCCCGACAAAATTCACGCAACCCCTCAATGGAATGAAACGTATGGCCGATTTAATGAATCGCGCGAGTAAAATCATCGCCCTTTTAAAAGAAAAGGTTCGTCTCAGTCCGGCGCACCGTCGATTTTTTTATCTGACGTTTGGAATTCTCTGGTTCAGCGGCGCTCTTTGGCTCGTCGCCGAGTGGTTCAAAGATCCCGAATTGGGTCCAACTCGAACCCCGCTGCAAAGCCAGAGCATGAAAATTCACGGCGCGGCGATGCTGGTTTACCTCGCCATGCTGGGCACGCTGTGGACGCATATCCAGCGTGGTTTTGCCCTGCAAGCAAATCGGTTGTCGGGATCCGTCGTTGTCGCGGTTAATGCGGTCCTAAGCGTTTCCGGCTGGATTCTCTACTACCTCGGCGACGACATGGTGCGGGATTGGAGCAGTCTGGCTCACTGGATAGTCGGACTGGCGGTTCTGCCGCTGTTGATCGGACACATTCTTCTGGGCAGAGCCCAAACCAGCGCGCTTCCTGGCCACAGCAAGAATCAGTCGGATTC
>CAMLCX010000653.1 GCA_946478635.1 uncultured Pseudomonadota bacterium | reverse complement strand
AACTCCGAATCCGGAGAAGATATTACTCTCGCAAAGCATGTCCTGAGCCATGTCGAAGGGGCGCAAAGACGCGAAGGTAAGAAGAGATCGATAATGAATATCTGTCCGGGAGTTTCCCCCAAAACTTAGCGCCTTGGCGCCTTGGCGAGAGAAAATCCGAATCCGGAAAAGATTATCTCGCGCAAACGCAAAGCATGCCAAGGCGGGAAAATCGTGCCGCTCGCGCGGAGATGAAGAATTAACAAAAATACACTGTAAACACCGTGTCGCTGTGGTGAATTATCTTCCACGGCAGATACACTAGAGTCGTTAGGTCTCATGGCCAAGACCACCAAAAAAGCAGCGAAGAAAACCAAAGGGAAACCGCGTGCGTCGTCGTCGGATTCTGTCGCCGAATTGAAGCAGACCATCGTCGCGCAGGCGCAGGAAATTCGCGAGGGCGCGGAACGCGAAGCTGCGACCGGTGAAATTCTGCGCATGATCGCGCGCGCGCCGGCTGATCTGCAGTCGGTGATGGATACGATTGCGGAGAGTGCTGCCCGGTTGTGCGAGGCCAAAGATGCCGTGATCTTTCGCGTTGAGGGCGATGTTCAGCAACGTGTGGCGGTATTTGGAGCAATGCCAACGACAGCTATGGGAGTGCGGGGCATTACTCGTGGGACTCCCGTGGGCCGAGCCATCATCGATCGGGAAACGATTCACATACACGACATCGCGGAAGAGATTGAAACAGAGTTCCCGGAATACAGAACTGTCCAAAAAACGACCGGCATTCGAACCGCGCTCGCCACACCGCTGATGCGCGACGGTGTGCCTGTCGGCGTGATTAACATCCGCCGCACGGAAGTTCGGCCATTCTCCGACAAGCAAATCAAGCTGCTGGAGACCTTCGCCGATCAGGCCGTCATCGCCATCGAGAACGTGCGGCTCTTCCAAGAATCGCAAAGGCGCAACCGCGATCTTGCCGAGGCTTTGGAACAGCAAACGGCTACGAGTGAGATTCTCCAAGTCATCGCCAGCTCACCGACTGACGTTCAGCCAGTCCTTGATACTGTCGCGGCGAGCGCCGCGCGGATATGCGGCGCGGACGATGCCGTCATTCGCCTCGTCGAAGGCAATTTACTGCGCTTGAGATCTCACCACGGTGCCATTCCGTCTTTTACACAAACGCACGGGTCCGAGTCTGACTCCCTCGACCGCGGTCGCGGGTGGATCCCCAGCCGAGCGGTGCTCGATCGAGAAACGGTTCATATCCATGACATCATGGCGGCTGAAAATGAGTTACCGGAGACGGCGGCCCGTGCCAGACGAGCAGGGGTGCGCACAGCGCTCGCCACACCGCTACTTCGTGAGGGTGCTGCGATCGGCGTCATTTTTATTCGCCGCACCGAAGTTCGTCCCTTCACCGACAAGCAGATCGCCTTACTCAAGACTTTTGCAGACCAGGCCGTCATTGCCATCGAGAACGTGCGGCTGTTTCAAGAACTTCAAGTGCGCAACCGCGATCTATCCGAAGCGCTGGAGCAGCAGACGGCGACGAGCGAGATTCTGCGCGTGATCAGCAGTTCGCCGACGGATCTTCAGCCTGTGTTTCAGACGATTCTTTCCAATGCGATCCATCTCTGCGAGGCGCAAAACGGCGCCGTGTTCAGGTTCGATGGAGAATACTTTCGGGCGGTCGTATGGAATAACATTTCGACTTCATTGCAGGACTACATAGCGAATACGCCGATTCCACCCGGGCGCGAGAGTGCCGTACGTCGCGTGGGGCTCGAAAAACGAACCGTTCATATTCCTGACATGCTCGCCGACCCCGAGTGCGTCGTACCTGAGCCTTACAAAGAAGAAGGGATGCGTTCGAACCTAGCGGTGCCCCTGCTCAAAGAGAATACGCTCATTGGGGCAATCGCGATTCACCGTACCGAAGTGCGACCCTTCACAGATCAGCAGATCAGACTGCTTGAGACCTTCGCGGACCAAGCGGTGATCGCCATCGAGAACGTGAGGCTGTTCCAAGAACTCAAGGAGGCGTTGGAGCAGCAAACCGCCACAAGTGAAATTCTCGGCGTCATCGCAAGCTCGCCGACAGATATTCAACCTGTGTTGGACACGGTCACTGCAACTGCCGCGCGGCTGTGTGACTCGACCGATGCACAGCTTCGGTTAATTGACGGAAGCGTGCTTCGTTTGGTCGCTTCGTATGGTCCGCTCCCGGTGCCCGAAATAATTCCCATTACTCGCCAAACAGTGTCCGGTCGAGCGGTGATGGATCGACAAGTCACCCATGTTCATGACCTGGAGCCCGAGCGTGAGAGCGAGTATCCGGAAGGGGCACGGGATGGATCTAGAACAATTCTCGGAATGCCATTATTACGCGAGGGCTCTCCTATTGGATCTATTCTCATTCGGCGACTACAAGTTCAGCCTTTCACGGATAAGCAGATAACACTTCTAAAGACTTTCGCCGATCAGGCGGTCATCGCCATCGAGAACGTCCGACTGTTCCAGGAACTCAAAGAGTCGCTCGAACAACAAACTGCTACGAGTGAAATCTTGGGTGTCATCGCCAGTTCACCGACCGATATTCAGCCGGTGCTTGATGTGGTCGCCGAGAATGCCGCCCGGCTGTGCGATGCAACCGACGCGGTGATTCATCGAATTGATGGTGACCAGCTTCGAGTCGTGGCCAATTATGGTCCGTTGCCGGGACGTGGGAGTCGGCAATCGCTGTCAATAGACCGTGACTCTATACCCGGCCGAGCCATAATTGACCGGCGAACTTTTCACCTTGATGACCTGGCAGCACTGCCAGAGAATGACCTTCCAGCGGGCTTTGCCAGAAGTGTCGGCGTTCGGACGGTGCTGGCCACGCCGTTGCTGCGCGAGGGAATTCCCATCGGGGCGATTCATATCCGTCGCATGCAGGTCCGCC
>CAMLCX010000652.1 GCA_946478635.1 uncultured Pseudomonadota bacterium | reverse complement strand
TAGAATCGAATCGTAGCTTTGGTGCCTGAAAAATTTGTGCAGGCCGCGCAAATTTCGAACTATAGCAGTGCAGAGTACGCAAAGTTATTATTTTCAAACTCTTCCCTCCGCGTCCTCAGCCGCCTCTGTGGTGAAATATTGGTTTCCTGGATTTTTTAGGTCCGAAAACCCAATCTCAAAATGAAATCAGTCTTAAGCGGCTTGATCCTGCGAGCGGTCGCGCACGGAGAGTTCAGAAGCGCGTCGTCGCAGCACCTTTTGGCGCACTGCGTTTGGATCTAAACCGAGCTGGTCGCAGATCCATATCAGGCTGCCGAGCGAAGTATTTCTCGAGGAAAACCACGCCCGCGCCGGTTTGGCGATATGGTCGGGACCCGTGATATCTTGCATCGCCAATGTGAGTACCGAGGTCCACAAAGTCTGTTCAGGTTCCGTCATGAGCTGAGCCACCTCTCGTTTTTGTTTGGTCCGGATTTCAAACTTCGTCTCGCGATATTAGGGTTGGCAGGACTCAGGCTCGCCGGCTTCGATAGGTTTCCTGGCAGAACGAGCCATTTCATCGAGTAGTCACAGTTGCCGCACACACCGTTGACCGCGCTCAACCTCGAACTGTATCGCACCATCATCGTGGTGACGGTGGAGCGACAAGAGGGACAATTGCGGCTGTTAAGATATTTAATCATTCGGCAGCGCTTGATTTGGTTTCTTGCGGGAAATGCAACTCGTATGCCATTTTTCGACGTCGCTACAACTTGCGTAATTATTGCGATATTCCTGCTTTTTTATTTACCGAACGAATCACCGTAGATTACCCAGACTACACTTTTGGGTGCACTAGCTGACAATTTTGTTTAGTCGGGTCGTACACAGCGCACGAGTGTTCAAATCGCGCCACTTTCGTGGCGGTGGGGTTAATGTCACCCAAACAGACGCGTCCTTCGGTTTGAAGCAAGGCACTGTTTAAACTCCATTGACATGTCGCCTTTCCATTGGATAATCTCGGTCGCGCCTGCCGGGTTAAGACACCTGTGACGTTTAAACAGAGGCACAAATGAAAAAATCAAGCGTATTTTTCCTCGCGACTGTTGCCACGGCGGTCTTCCTGTCGGTGTGGTCGACACCGTTAAGCAGCCAGCAGGGCGCGACGGTACGGATCGATAACGACGATATCGGTGGTGTGGTGGCGAGCACGAAGGGGCCGGAAGCGGGAGTGTGGGTAATTGCGGAAACCACTGATCTTCCCACCAGGTTTGCGAGGATGGTTGTTACCGACGATCAAGGACGCTACGTGCTGCCGGATCTGCCCAAAGCCACTTACAATATTTGGGTGCGCGGCTACGGCTTGGTCGATTCACCAAAGGTGAAAGCGACGCCCGGTAAGAATCTTAATTTGAAGGCCATGCTGGCGCCGACCGAAGCCGCCGCGGCGCAGTACTATCCGGCGATCTATTGGTACTCCATGCTCAAGATTCCGGAAGCGAGTGAGTTCGGCGGCAAAGGTAAAATTCCGGCAAACGTATCCCAGAGCGAATGGCTCACCACCTTAAAGAATAGGAGCTGCATCGGCTGCCACCAGTTGGGGCAGCTTGCCACGCGCACGTTTCCGAAGAACGTTCCGCACCCGCTCGGCACGTTCGCTACTTCGGAGGAGCGATGGTTCCGCCGTATCCAGTCCGGCCAGGCGGCTGAATTCATGTTCATCCCGCTCGTCAAGGAACTTGGCGCCGCCCCTTTGCGCTATTTTGCGGATTGGACAGATCGCATCGCCAAAGGCGAGTTGCCCCACAGCAAGCCCGGGCGACCGCAAGGCGTCGAGCGCAACATCGTTGTCACGACGTGGGACTGGCTGGACGAAAAGCATTACCTTCACGACCTGATCTCTTCCGATAAGCGTTACCCGACGGTCAACGCCCATGGTCCACTTTACGGGTCTACCGAGCACAGCACCGATATCATCCCGGTTCTCGATCCCGTAAAGCACACGGCCTCGATCCTTGTCGCTCCGGTGCGCGATTCAAACACGTCAGAAGCGCTCGGGCCGGGACATGCGGCAAGCGATAAACTCATGCAACCGTCGCCCTACTGGGGTCAGGAGAAGATCTGGAACAGCAAGGCGAACAACCACAACGGAATGTTCGATCGAAGAGGGAGAGTATGGTTCGCGGCGCGACTGCGCGACGCCAACAATCCCGACTTTTGCAAAAAGGGATCCGAACACCCTTCCGCTAAGGTATTTCCCTTGCAGCAAACGAATCGCCAGCTGACGATGCTCGATCCTAAAACCATGCAGTACACCTTCGTCGACACCTGCTTTCAGACGCATCACCTACAGTTTGGCTATGACGCCAACGATACATTGTGGACCAGCGGCGGCGGGCCAGTCGTCGGCTGGCTCAACACCAAGATGCTCGACGAGACGGGTGATGTGGCAAAATCGCAAGGCTGGACGCCCCTCATTCTCGACACCAACGGCAATGGCAAGCGCGACGAGTACGTTGAACCCAATCAAGCTGTAGACCCTAACAAGGACAAGCGGATCGTTGCGGGTTTCTATGCTGTGATGCCGAGTCCGGTCGATGGCTCGATTTGGGGATCGTCCTTCGCTTACCCAGGTGCTATCGTACGACTCGTTCCGGGAGACAATCCATCACAGACGGCCCTCGCCGAGATCTATAGGGTTCCATTGCCAGGCTTCGGACCGCGTGGCGCCGATATCGATCGCCAAGGCGTCGTTTGGGTATCTCTCGCGAGCGGTCACTTAGGCAGCTTCGACCGGCGCAAGTGCAAAGGGCCGCTGAACGGGCCGAAGGCCACCGGCGATCATTGCGCCGACGGCTGGTCGTTCTACAAGTATCCTGGCCCCGGCTTTAAAGGCATCGGTGATAATAGCGCCGAGTCGAGTTACTACACTTGGGTTGACCAGCATAACACCTTCGGCCT
>CAMLCX010000651.1 GCA_946478635.1 uncultured Pseudomonadota bacterium | reverse complement strand
GGCTGATGGATTACATTCTACGACTGGAGTAATGGAGTGTTGGAGTACTGGAGTATTGGGTTCTTCGGATTTTGAATTGCCCAGCAAAACCAACACTCCAACACTCCAACACTCCAATCTTCTAGTGGGTTCGATTGACGTCGTAAGGCTCGTCCAGCTCGGCGGCGCCGACGATCTGCGCGGCGATGTCGTGGCGGCCATGCATCATGTGCAGATGCATATCGCGGTAAAAGCGTTCCAGCGGATGCTTTTGAAATAGCGCGGTGGAGCCGCAGATTTCCGCGGTGCTCCACATTACTTTTTCCAGAGTTTCTTTGGCCATCCACTTGGCCTCATGGGCGGCGACCATGGCGCCGTCGGGGTCGCGCTTGAACATGCGGACGGCGTTGTAGAGAATCAGCCGCGAGGCATCGAGCAGGCTCTTTAATTCCCCGAAGCGGAGCTGGCGGAAGGGATCTTTGCCGCCGGATCGCTCGCGAATGTAATCGAGCGCCCAGTCGTACATGGCGCGCGCCGAGCCCAGATAGTTAGCCGTGAAGGCGAAGTTGATTTTCCCCATCCATTGTTCGCCGAGAAATTGTCCCGGCTTGCCAAGAATGTTTTCTTCGGGAACGAAGCAATTCTCCAGATAGATCCACGGGCTCACACAGGCGTGCATGCCGGTCGGGCGCCAGATTTCGCTGTCGATTTTAAGACCCGGCGTATCCTTGTGCGCCATGAACATGATAGGCGCGGGGTGGGAGTCCGACGTAACCCGGCCGATCCACAGCCACTCCGCCAAACTCGCGTTGGTCGCATAATGCTTGGTGCCGCTGACGATATAGCCGCCTTTAGTTCGCTTGGCTGTGGTTGGCGGCGCGCCGTGGGGCTCCGCGCCGGCGCCGGGGATCAAGGCGCCGTGTTCCATGGTCGGCGCGATCCATTTTTGCACCTGCTCGTCGCCGGCCATCGCGTCGATCATCATGAGTGCATTGTTATGCACCTGAAAACAGTGGGCCGTGGACGGATTACCGTAGGCGAGATGCTCGTCGATGAGAAAAAAAGAAAGCGGGTCGTCGCCGTAGAGTCCATAACCCAGCCCGCCGCGGCGCTTGTCCAAGTTGGCGAGCAGCCAGCCTTCCCGGTGCAGGTCCTGAATGTCTTCGACCGGCGCTTCGAAAGAGAGATCGTATTGGGCTGCGCGGGGCGCGATGCGCTCGCGCACGAGCCGGTTGACGCGATCGATCAAATCTTTCTGCTCGTTTGTAAAGCCGAAATCCAAAGTCAGGAATCTCTTGTTTTGTAAAGCAGTGAACGATGGCTTCCCTGGAACAGAGAAGTTTCGAAACGATAAATCCACGCACGGGGCATGGAAACGGTTCCCCGTGCGTGGGGACTATTGCGGAACTACTGGCGGGTGCCGAAGGTGTTTTGCTGGACCATCCAATCCTTTTGCGGTGAGAGGTCGACGCGCTTGTTTTCGACATTCTGGTCCTTAGCGGTCACGCGCAGTATTTCGAGCGGTTCTTTCGAGGCGCTTTCGAACCAATACTTGTAACCGCGCGGGACCAGGATCCCTTCGCCCTTTTTGTATTCGCCGACCAGTTTGTCGCCTTCGCCGTAAAACTTTACCGCGCCGCTGATTACGTACCAGAAGGCGTCATCGCCGGTGTGCGTGTGCAGGTTATTCTCGCCACCGTCTTTGACGATCTGCACCTGAACCTTCATCAAGTCGCTGTTGCAGACCTGCAGAGTCTTTTTGACCCCCTGGAATTCCGGGGTCTGGTATCTGAATTCTTTCGCGTCCTGAGCCATGGGTCACCTCGCTGTTAAAGTTTTCTAAAGTCTATTCCTGATTGGGGACAGGGGTCAAGCGCAACGTGGATGATCGCGGAATATGACGGCGGTTTTGACACCCGGAGCCGTTGACGATTTGCTCTCGGGTGTATTACTTAGTCGGTGTCGACCTGGAGGACTGCATGAGCATGCGCGTAAAGCTGATCGCGTTGATGATTGTCCTGATATTCCGCGCTGCGTCGTCAAACGCGCAGAGTCTACCCCTGCTCAACATGGGTTACAGCGGCGCGGGGATCGGCGCCGATCTGTTGAAGGTCATCGACCGCACCGGATTGTGGCGCAAACATGGCATCGACGTGCGAACGGTCTATCTTTCGAGCGGTACGCTGATGGCCCAGACGTTGTCGTCGGGCGATATCGGCATCGCTGGATTCGATACCCCGGCGATGCTCAATCTCGCGGTCGCCGGGCACAGCCTGAAAGTTATCGCCGTACCGATCAACCGACTCGAGCCGTTCTTCGTCGTGCGCAACAGCATCAAAACGCCGGGCGATCTGAAGGGCAAGAAAGTCACCATCAGCCGGTTCGGTTCCGGTTCGGACATCATGACACGCGTTGCGCTGCGGTACTGGAAGCTCGACCCGGAAAAAGATGTGAGCTTTTTCCAAACCGGCAATACGCCCACACGCATCGCGGCGCTGATATCGGGGCAAATGGACGCAGCGCTGGTGAGCTCGACCGGCGTGGCGAAGATTGTTGCCACCGGCTGTTGCCGCGTGCTCGCGGACCTCGCCGAAGTGCCGCTCGACTATGCAAACTACGGTGTGGTGGTTTCCGGTGCCCTGCTGAAAAGCGGCAGAGAAAATGTCACACATTTTCTCATGGCGATCACCGAGGGGATCTACACTTTCAAGAATAGGCCCGACGTGGCCCGCGCCGTGCTGCGCGAAAGCACCGATGCCGAAGGGATCGGAGTTTTATACGAGCGTCTGTCGAAATCTCTTCGTGATTTCCCGGCGCCGGAAACCCGCGGCATTCAAAACGTCCTGGATTCGCTGCTCGTTCCCAAAGCCAAGGGGGCGCGCGCTGAAGACTTCATGGATACGACTTTGATGGAAGATATTCGCAAAAGCGGCTTTCTGGAAAAGCTTCAGGGAGGAAAAGGATAG
>CAMLCX010000650.1 GCA_946478635.1 uncultured Pseudomonadota bacterium | reverse complement strand
GATCGGGAAGATGCCGGTGCGGCGGTAATAATCCTGCTCCACCTCGTAGTAGTTCTGAAACAGCCGCGCAATGCGCGACGAGCCCTGCTGGAAGATTGACGGAATGAAGATCGCAAGCAAGGCGTCGAGCTCCCCGCGCTCGAGCATTCGCTCCAGTGTCTCGTCCGGCGGCAAAAACTCAATTTTGACTTTCTCCGATAACTTCAACGGAATCAGCGGCCGCTGCGTCGGAGTCGTCAACCCGCCAATGAACCACTGCATATCCTCGAGCTTCACGTCGTACTCGTGTTGCAGCATGCCGTTCATGAAGATCGTGGCGGTCGAACCGAGTTGCGTAGTTCCCACCCGTTTCCCGCGCAGATCCTGAGGCGTCCGGATGCCCGCATCGGTCCGTGCGTAAATACAAGAATGGCGGAAGATCTTCGACAGCGCGACGGGCAGCGCGACGAACGGACAGACGCCGCGCCCTTTGAGGCTTACGTAGGAGCCAAGCGACAGCTCGGAAACCTCAAACTCTCCGTTCTCCAGCATCCTGGGGAAGATCTCGCGCGGACGCATGACCTTGATCTCCAGATCGATGCCTTCGGCTTGGACACGGCCGTCGATAAGCGGACGGGTGCGGTCGTAGTCCCAGCACGCAAGGGTAAGCTTGAGTTTAGACATCGACGCGACCGGTATCGGGAAAAATCTGCAAGCCCACGATTGTGACGCGAGCGACCTACTTTGTGCGTAGAGATAACACATGGCGAGGGGGTGTCAATAAATCTTGGCCAGACGAAAATTAGGATGTCGCAGCCACTGTGGCGCAATTTCAGCTTCCGATGCCATAAAGCTGGCCGTGTCAATGTGAAATACCGGCTTGACAATTTTAAGGACGAGCGATAGACGCCGTCCAGATAATAACTCGGGCGCATTGACCGGGTGGTGTATTGGCTCGGCGCCCGAAAAGCTCCATGGCAGGTAACAGGGGGTGAAAGATGCGATCGCTGCGTCTCCTTTACTCGGGCCTAACCGCCGGTTTGGTTTTGCTCCAGTGGCTTTCTGTTGCTCCCGCCGCGCCGCTGGATGATTTGATCGCCGCCGCCAAAAAGGACGGCACCCTGGACTTTTACGGGCCGTCCACTTTGAAAGCGGAGGGCGCCCAAGCCCTCGCTCAAGCCTTCAACAAAAAATACGGGACCAACATCAACGTCAGATTCATTCCCTCGGGATCGATGACCCGGGACGTGGGCAAGGTTGTGACTCAGGCGGCCACAGGCGCGCCCCCCGAATGGGATGTCATGGTAGCCACCGATGCCCACCATGCGAGCCTCTGGCTGCGCAAGCTGCAAAAACCGTTCGACTACAAATCTTTGGGCGTGGACGAGAAATTGATCGATCACGATGGCGGCGCGATTTCCTTTGTCCACCAATACATCGTGCCGGCCTACAACAGCAGTTTGGTTGCCCCGAAGGATGCGCCGAAGAGCTGGGAAGACCTCCTCCAACCAAAATGGAAGGGAAAAGTGGGCGTTACCACGGCGACCCACCATCTAGGGCGGCTGGCCGTCGGACCCTGGGGCGAAGAAAAGACGACTGCCTTTGTGAAAGCGCTCGCACAGCAGAACCCGGTCGTGGGAGAGTTGGGACCTACTTATACCCGGCTCCAACTGGGCGAGATCCTCGTCGCGTTGAGTTTGACCGACAGCTATATCTACCTTGCCAAGCAAACGGGGGCTCCGATCACCGAGGCCGTCGAGGTGCAACCGGTGGTCGCTCCTTCCTATCATGTCGGCGCGCTCAAGGGCGCACAGCATCCCAATGCGGCGCACCTCTTCGCGGTCTTTATGACAATGCCGGAGTCACAGCAGGTGTGGGAAAGAACCGTAGGCGTAAGCTCCGCGTTGATTCCCGGAACGGCCTATTATCACAAGGCCCAGGGTAAGCAGATGATCTATATGCGCAAGGATCAGTCGGACAAAGTGGAATCGCTGGCGAGGAAGTACGGCAAAATGATCGGTCTCCTCTAGCGGAGATTCAGGCCACACGTTCGCGTGGCGGACGGGCTGTGCGATGTTTTCCGATCGGGTTGGGACATCGCTGGCCCGACGTATCGGAAAGAGCAGGACGCGGTTAGCGACTCGGTTGCAACCTTGGGCGCGAAACTTTAAGCGCGTCCGGGTTGGCGACGTGGCTGGGTTCGCCGCGAAAATAATTCAAAATGTTCTCCACTGACATGGCGGCGGCGCGGCGAAAGGTTTCCCTGGTTTGCCAAGCCATATGCGGTGTCAGAACGGTTCGCGGCGCGTCGAGCATCTGATCGGTCATCGAGACCGGCAAGGGATCGCACAAATCCATCGCGGCTCCGGCCAATCGCCCCGCCTTGAGGGCGTCGGCGAGATCTTGGCGATTGACGACGCCGGCGCGCGAAATATCGACCAGCAGAGCGGTCGGTTTCATCAGCGCCAAGCGCGTCGCGTTGACAAAATTATCCGATAACGCGCTGTAACGCAGGTGGACGGACAGGATATCGGAACTCTCAAAGAGTTCTTTTTCGCTGACGAATCGAGCATGCGCTGCGGCGGCGCGCTCGGCTGTGAGGGTGGGCCCCCACGCGATCAAATTCACGTCGAAAGCCGCCATCCGCTGGGCCACGGCGCTGCCGATGCGGCCCAAGCCTAAAATTCCGAAGTTTCGTCCGGCGAGATTGAACGCCGTCACCGGCTCCCATCTCCGCCAGCGAAGCGCGCTGTCCGCGCTGACGATATGACGCGCCAGGGTGAGCACAAGCGCGCAAACGTGATCGGCCACCGCAGGGGTCGAGACCGCGGGAGTATTCGCAACGACGATTCCCAATCGGGTCGCCGCTTCGATGTCGATGCGATGAGGCCCCGTGGAAGCGATCATCTCCAGATCGGGCAACTGGCTTAGAGTCTCTTCATCCAGGGCGGCTCTGCCGCGAAATTCTAAAA
>CAMLCX010000649.1 GCA_946478635.1 uncultured Pseudomonadota bacterium | reverse complement strand
CTGGATTCCCGTTTTCACGGGAATGACGACTGTGGCCACTTTTCATAAAGTACAAGCAGCGTGAGACACTACACTAGTTTTACTTTTTGTCCTCTTTGATCTGCGGAAACAAATCTTGTTTCGGTGCATGCGCCTTCTTCCAGACCATGACGCTGCGCGCGTAGTCGATCACGACTTTCCCCTCTTGCTGAATGCCCCGCGTGCGCACTTTGATGATCCCGGACTGTGGTCTCGACGCCGATTCGCGTTTCTCCAAAACCTCCGATTCGGAATAGAGGGTATCGCCGGCGAATAGCGGATTGGGCAATTTGATCTGGTCCCAACCCAGGGCAAAGCCGTTCTCACTCACGTCCGCGACGCCCATACCGGCCACGATCGCGAGAGTCAATGCGCTGTTGATCAAACATTTGCCGAATTCGGTGCGCTTGCCGTACTCGTTGTTGAAATGAATTTGATTCGTGTTGTTGGTAAGCAGCGTGAACCAGATGTTGTCCGCTTCAGTGACGGTTCGTCCCAGGCGGCAGCGATAGATATCACCGACTTCAAAGTCCTCGAAATACCGGCCTTCCCAGCCGGGCTTGACAGCCATAACTTTCCTCCTCTTTTGGCGATGAAAGCATTACGCTATAGTCTACGGCTAATTATAGGAGGAAGTAATGGATTTCAACCTAACCGCGGAGCAGCAGCAAATTCGCGAAGAGATCAAAAGGGTTTGCAAGGAATTTCCTGATGCTTATTGGCGCGGCGTCGACAGCAAGAAGGAATATCCGGAAGCATTCGTCCGTAAATTGTCGGAGCTCGGTTGGCTCGCGGCGCTGATCCCGGAAGAATTTGGCGGCACCGGCCTTGGCATCACCGAAGCGAGCATCATTCTCGAAGAAATCAATCACTCCGGCGGCGTTGCCACCGCCTGCCATGCGCAGATGTATACCATGGGAACGCTTCTGCGCCACGGCAACGAGGAGCAGAAAAAACGTTATCTGCCTAAGATCGCCACCGGCGAGCTACGACTTCAGGCATTCGGTGTCACCGAACCCAACGCCGGTTCGGAGAGCACGAGAATTCAGACGACCGCGACCCGACAGGGCAATAAATATCTCATCAACGGTCAAAAGATTTTCATCTCGCGGGTGCTGCAATCCGATCTCATGCTCTTGCTCGCGCGCACCACTCCCTACGACGAGTTGAAGGACAAGACCCGCGGCCTGTCGGTCTTCATCGTCGATTTGCGGGAAGCTAGAGGAAAACTCGAGGTCAAGCCGCTCGACTTGATGATTAATCACCATACCAATGCTCTGTTCTTCGATAATGTTGAAGTGCCGGTGGAGAATTTGATCGGCGAGGAGGGCTTGGGCTTTCGCTATATCATCGACGGCTGGAATGCCGAGCGCATCCTGGTGGCTGCCGAAGCGATCGGCGACGGCCGCTGGTTCGTCGAACGCGCCGCCAAATATGCCAGCGAGCGGAATGTTTTCGGCAAAGCCATCGGAGCCAACCAGGGCATTCAGTTTCCCATCGCCAAAGCCTACGCGAATATCGAGGCGGCAGACCTGGTCCGCTTCCAAGCCTCGACGAAATTCGACCGCAAAGAGAAATGCGGCGCCGAAGCAAATTTAGCCAAATACCTGGCGTCCGAAGCTGCGTGGGAAGCCGCCAACGCCTGTCTCACGACCCACGGCGGCTACGGCTTCGCGGTTGAATACGACGTCGAACGAAAGTTTCGCGAGACCCGGCTCCTGACCGTAGCGCCGATCAGTAACAATCTGATCCTCGCCTATTTGGGCCAGCATGTTTTGGGAATGCCGAAGTCCTATTAAAGAGGGCTAACGCAAACCGCCAGTGTACAGCGGGCTTTTCTTTGCGCCCTTAACCCGACGACAGATCGCGCCGGCACCCTCTCCCTTGCGATCTGAAGGAGTGTATGATTATTTAGCGCCGCCACATCGAATCCGCATCGCTGAGTCATGATTGGGATAACCGGGAGGAGTCGATGTTGTGACCGACAATGGACGATCGCAAACTCTTTCCGCTTCTCGATCACGCCGCAACGCACTGGCCTGACGACGTTGCCCAGGTCCGCGGAACTCACAGGCTAACCTTTCTCCAACTAAAGACAGCTGCGGAGCAGCTCGCCGCGGAATTACGGTACGCAAATATCGAGCCGGGCGACAAAATCGGATTAATGGCGCCGAACGGTCCGGAGTATGTGATCGGTTCATTTGCGCTCCTTCTGCTTGATGCGGTGGTCGTGCCGATTTTTTCCGGGATGAAGCAGATGGAGATCGCGGAGCTGGACGCCGATCTTCGGCTCAACGGTGTCTGCTTCAATCCGGAATTCGGGGGATCGCTGCCGAAGAATCTTAGAACCAACCCGCTCAAGGTCACGCTTAACGCAGCAACGATAACGTTTTGCATCCAGAAGCGCGACGGCGAAAAGCGTAAAGATAACCGCGCCGATGAACTATTGCGCGACGAAGCACCGCTCCTCCGTTTCACATCCGGAACCACATCGAAGGCCAAGGGTGTCATTATTCCCCAATCTGCGATGGTGGAATACACTCATCGCTTCGCGGACGTGTACGCGATCCGAAAAGGCGACTGCATCCTCAACCTCCTTTCCATGGCGCACATATTTTACCAGATTACGGCGGGCATGCTGCGAGGCGCGAAACTGGTCGTCGAGGATGCAAATAATTTAAGCGCGATCGGCAGAATACTGCGCGAGGAAATGGTGACCCACATTGAGGCCGCCCCGAGCTTCTATTCGATAAGCCTCGCCGGCGAAGACTGGCGAGCCGAAGATTTTCGCCACGTTCGCTACATTACCAGCTGCGGCGCGCCACTGCCGGACAATGTCGCCGCCGCCTTTCGAAAACGTTTCGGCCGAGAGATCGTCCAGCGCTACGGCTTAACCGAAACGGGGCCGGTCCTGATCAACACCTCCGAGGATGAG
>CAMLCX010000648.1 GCA_946478635.1 uncultured Pseudomonadota bacterium | reverse complement strand
TCATGGTGCCGGCGCGCTGCGAGATCGTCATCGAAGGCATCGTGCCGCCGCACAAACGCCACTACGAAGGCCCGTTCGGCGAATGGCCGCATTACTACTATAAGGAAGGCGACCAGCCCTATATCGAAGTCACTGCGATCACCATGCGCAAAAATCCGATCTATCAATGCATCCACAGCGCGCATTTCGAGCATAATATCATCGGCGCGGCGCCGCGCTTGGGCAGCCTGCTCAAGCGCATCCAGGAGGTCGTGCCGAGCACGACCGCCGTCAATATGCCAATTTCCGGCGCCGCCCGTTCCCATTGTTATATCTCGGTCAAGAAAAGAGCCGAAGGCGAACCGAAACAGGCCGCGCTAGGAGCCCTGGTCACCGACCCAAACATCAAACATGTGATCGTCGTCGATGACGACGTCGATGTATTCAATGAAACCCAGGTGCTTTGGGCGCTGGCGATGCGCTTTCAGGCCGATCGTGACTTGGTGATTATCCCCAACATCATCGGCTCGCACTTGAATCCGACTGCCTACGGTTACAACCGCATGGAGAAGGGACCGATGGAAACCAAGCTGATCTTCGACGCCACAAAGCCGCTGCCGCCCTATAATTTTCCCAAAGAAGCGCAGGCGCCGGACGAGGTGCTCAAGAAAATCGATCTGGCCAGAGATACGCGAGCTTACGAACCGGGGAAAGACGATAAGGTCATCACCGGCAAGTAGTATTGTGACAAGGCATAAAACTTGAAAAAAGTCTCCGGAGCCTTATTTCTGAAAAGTGCGATTTGGCGACACTAGTTGAATGCTAAAGTACAATCCACAGCTCAAAACCAAAGCACGTACTCTGCGAATTACGCTGACTGACGCAGAGCAGCGCTTGTGGGAACGCCTACGGAGAAAGCAAATTCTCGGTGTGCAATTCTACCGACAAAAGCCTATTGGCAACTATATTGTCGATTTCTATGCGCCTGCGGCACGGTTGGTAGTGGAAGGCGATGGCTCCCATCATCACTTCGATCTTGCACAAGCCAGACACGACAAGCAACGCAGCATATTCTTGGCGCAGCAGCACTTGACGGTTCTACGTTTCGACGACCGCCAGGTGTTACTACAACCGGAAATTGTCGCCGAAGAAATTTTTCAAGTGGTCAAGAACAGAGTTTTTTCTTGATTGAACTTCGAATTCCCCCCTTTGTAAAAAGGGTGTATAGACCGGAGACATAGGTAACAGGTGTACCGGAGACATGGGTAACACTTTTGAAGTAACTGAAGGCATAGTTTTCCCTGAATCGGAAAGGGGGAAGAGATTATGCCTTGGGGAGTGGTTAGCCTCATGTCATTGCGCCAAGAATTTGTCCGGTTGGTCGAGAGGAAAGCAGTGAGTTTCACTCAATTGTGCCAGCGCTATGGCATCAGCCGAAAGACCGGCTACAAGTGGCTCGGTCGTTATGGCCAACAAGGAGCGCAAGGTCTGGCCGATCATTCGCGCCGCCCCAAGCACAGCCCCAATCAATTGCCCCAGGCCACAGAACAACCGCTGGTGCGATTGCGTGAGAGCTACCCGCGCTGGGGAGCGCGCAAGATCCGCCGCCTGTTGAAAAATCAAGGTCAAACCCAGGTGCCGGCCTGTAGTACGATCACCGCTGTGTTTCATCGCCACGGGCTGATCGACTCCAACAGTCAAGCCGCCAAGCCGAACTGGCAACGCTTCGAGCGTGAGGTGCCCAATAGTCTTTGGCAGATGGACTTCAAAGGACCGCTGCCCACGGTCGGTGGTCCGGCCCATGCGCTCACCGTTTTGGACGATCACTCGCGCTTTAGTTTGTGTCTTAAGGCTTTGCCTAACCAGAAACGAGAATCTGTCCAAAAAGCCTTGACCGAAACCTTTCGTCGTTATGGGCTTCCTAACTCGATGCTCATGGACAATGGCCCGCCGTGGGGCAACGATCCTGTCTACGTCTATACACGGCTTACAGTGTGGTTGCTTCAATTGCGAATCTCGGTGAGTCACAGCCGACCGTACCATCCCCAGACCATGGGCAAAGACGAACGGTTTCATGGCACCCTTAGCCGCGAGCTTCTCGCTAAACGGCAATGGCAAGACATCCCCGATCTCCAAGGGGCCTTTGACCCATTCCGCCATCAGTACAATTTCATTCGGCCCCACGACGCTTTGGGGCTGGAAGTGCCGGCCTCTCGTTACCAAGTGAGCTTGCGCTCTTTTCCAGAGAGCTTGCCGCCCGTCGAGTATGATCCGGGAGTAGCGGTGCGCAAAGTGCAGCAAAAAGGAGAGATCTCGTTTAAAGGAAAAACCTTGAAAATAGGTCAAGCCTTCTCGGGTTATCCCGTCGGGCTTAAACCTACGTCCACTGATGGAATCTTCGACGTGGTGTTCTGTCATCACACTATTCGCCAGATTAATCTGAGAGAGCTTTAGACTGCGGATCTCCGTTCTTCAATGACGATGATGAAAAAACGGCTTTCACATTTCGCTTATAACGAACGATCTCGATCGGGTTGGACTCTGAGTATCTCCCTCCAAAACCTTCTCAGCCCAATCCGATCCACCACCATGAAAACTGTTACCTATGTCCTCGGTACGTTTGTTACCCTTGTTCCCGGTCCGAACAAAGGGGGATCGAGGGGGATTTGATATCCATTTCAGGTGATGTTAGTTCAGCTCTCCTTTGAGGAATTCGACCGCGACCCGGTTAAATTCTTCCGGATGTTCGGTCTGGGCGTGAAGCCCGCAACTGGACATCGCATAAAGCTTGGCGCCCGGCGTCAGGTTAAATGCGACGAGCGCCTGCTCAATCGGCAAAACCTTATTCTCTTTGCCGGTGACAAACAGCACAGGCACGGTCATCTTGGCCAAAAGAGGTCGTAGATTGGGCACATCCATCGGATAGCAGCCCAACTTGGCATAGGCGCCGTATTGACGCGCGCTCGCTTCGAGATATT
>CAMLCX010000647.1 GCA_946478635.1 uncultured Pseudomonadota bacterium | reverse complement strand
AACCTAATGTGCGCGGTGATGCGGCTTCCCATCCCACGACTTCTGGAACGCTGGCGTATTCCACGCGCGATCACCCCACCCGCAATTAGCCGCTTCTGACTGAAGATAAAGCATCCTTCACTACATGGTCGTGGTTGAGGAAGGCATAGCTCAATACGAGCACGAGAAACGGCTCGGTGCAGGTATATTGGCACTATACTGACCGGGTATATTGGGATGAACGCGAACGAAAATTGATTGACAACTTCGGATGCCAGATGTTCCAGGGCCACGGCCACCGGCACGAACAACAGCAGCAAGCTGATAATCTTCACAGGACTCCCGCCATAGCGTGCGTGACCAGATGCAGGGTCTGCGCGAGCTTGGGATGAGGACGTTTGCTCCTGTGAGGCCGGATTGACGGCTGCTCGCGGCGACCAGCCAAGGCCGCCTGGTTCAGTTGCCCGAACCAGCCACCGTCAGTTCCACGCGCCGGTTCTTCGCCTGGCCCTCCGGCGTGTCGTTCGAGGCCATGGGGTCTTTCTCGCCGAAACCCTGCGCGGACACCAGGCTGGGGTTGACGCCCCGCGAGATCATGAACTGCATCACGTTGTCGGCCCGCTTCTGGGACAGCACCAGGTTGCTGGTGATGCCCTCGCGCATGAGCCCCGGGCCGATCGGGACATTGTCGGTATAGCCGTTCACCTTAATCTTGGTTTGCTGGTTGGGGGCTAGGATCGGAACGATTTTGCCGATGGTCTGCTGCGCTTCAACCGGCATTTGCCACTCGCCCGAGGGAAACAGCAGCTCACTGTTGACCGTCACCTTAATGGCGTTTTGCAATCGCGTGATCTGCATCTGGTTGGCGGCGACCTCCTTCGACATCGTCTGGTTGAGTTGCTGATATTCTGCGTCCAGCGCGTCATACTTTTGTTGTGACGCGTCATACTTTTGTTGCGAGACGCAACCGGCAAGCAACAGCATGGCGATGAACGTCATCGTGGTATACTGGGGCAATCTCCATTTGGACATCGTGCAGTCTCCTTTCGCTGGGAAATTTAAACAACCTTTTTTTCTGATCTATCTCTATAACTCATGGTTCCAAGTTTAACGGACTCACTCTTTGCTGAACATCGGGGCTTTACTGATCCTTGATACGATTTCCCTTAGTCTCGGCGAGTCGGTCCGGCCTCGATTCGTTAGACTGTTTGAAAGCGTTGTGGGTTATCCAATAACTGGTTGAGCTTATCCCACCGGGGCCGCAGGACGGGAGCCCGAACCTAACCCAAAGAAAGGAGTTCCTGCCGTGGCCCCGATCTGATCCGACCGTCGACGCAGGTCGCCGCAACTGTGGTAAGGTTGGTGGAAATCCCACGACTAATGGAGCAATCATGGCCGAACAATCAACAGCGACCGCGTTACACTTGAAGAACTCATGGTGAGCACGCTAGCGATGACCGATGCCTTGACCACAACCTGCCGCGCTAAGAACTAAAGAATTGCCTGATTAACTGGAAGCATAGAAATGTGCAATCTTGATGAGAATCCGGCAGGAGAGTAGTTAGGCGAGCGTGAGAATTTTCCTTAACATTTTACTTTCGGTCACGATCACGGCGATAACGCTGTGGGGAGTTGGCGCATTGTATTTCTCGCCGCTGTTGCCGGCGCGATGGCGCGCTCTTGCCGCTGCGAGCTACGGGACGGCGAGTATTTTAGCCTTTGCACTGCTGCCGTCCCCGGGCACGGCCGTTGCCGCGCTCGCTATCTTCACAGTATTGGTGATCTTGTTCCTCCGCATACCCGCGTCTAACGATCGCGACTGGCAGCCTGACGTGTCGGTTACGCCGCACGCAACCGTGAACGGTGATCTGGTGACGATCCACGGCGTGAGGAACTTCGACTACCGGAGCGAGAGCGATTTTACGCCGCGCTGGGAGGATCGAACCTACGACCTGCGCAAGCTCGATTCCGCCGATATCATCGCCGTCTACTGGTCAGGCAAAGCAGTCGCCCACATCATGGTCAGCTTCGGGTTCCAAGACCAGGACTACTTGGCGGTGTCTATCGAGACGCGCAAGGAAAAGGGCGAGAGTTATTCGACCCTCGCGGGTTTTTTTCGTCAATACGAGCTTTACTACGTCGTCGCCGACGAGCGTGACGTGATCCGGGTACGGACGACGTATCGCCAGCCGCAGGAAGATGTTTACATTTACCGCACGCGCACGCCGCAGAGAAACATCCGGCGGAGCTTTCTCGATTACCTTCAGGCGATGAACGACATGTGCGTGCATCCGCGCTTTTACAATACACTGACTACCAACTGCACGACGACCATTCTCATGCACACGCGGATGAATCCCGAGTCGCCGCCGATGTCGTGGAAAATTTTGCTGAGCGGCTATCTACCCGATTATCTCTACGAACTCGGCCGCATCGATACAGCGAAACCGTTTGCCGACTTGGAAAAGCTCTCGCGCGTGAACGAACGCGCGCAAGCGGCCGACAAAGACGACGCCTCCTTCTCGCAACGCCTCAGGCAAGGGCTGCCGAAGCCGGCGCCGCTGCCGTAGTGCGAGAATCGGCGTGCATAAAGATCCAGCCTAGATCAACATGCCGAATAGCATTTTCGGCAGTCCTTCCAGCGGCATCATGGTTAGCGCCAGCGGCACAATCGGCGCGAGAGTGCCGGTCCGCTTCGCTTGAGCAAGCTTGTTAACAGCATAGACAATGGATGCCCCAGGGGTCGGACAATCGAACCGCAGCGACACGAGGATTGCAGATTCTCGTGTCGTCTCCAAGTGACATAATCTTTCCACTCGAAAAAACTGCGAGATGCCAATGGAAGAATCGGAGCCGGTGCGTCGAAACCGCCACCAAGCAGTTCCGACGCCCGGCCCCAGGGGACTATCACCCGTTCTTTTTCGCAAGCCGCCACGCCGGGAGAACGGCTCTTTGCCCCGAAATGTCTGTAGCACCGGCAGCG
>CAMLCX010000646.1 GCA_946478635.1 uncultured Pseudomonadota bacterium | reverse complement strand
CCGACGGCGTCGATCGCCGCCTGGCCTTCAGGCGAGGTCAGCCATTCGGCGAACAGTTTGGCGGCGGTCGGGTGGGGCGCTTTGGCGTAGATCGCCGCTTGTTGGGGCGAGACCACCGGCGGAGCGCCTCTGGCGAAATCGATGGGACTGCCGATCTCCTTTTCGCGCACGACGTCGTGGAAGAGCGCCGGCATGGCGATGGAAAATTCGCCGGCAACGGCAAGGCGAATCATCGCGCTGGTGCTTTTGTGAATCGAAACATTCAGAGCCTTGAGCCCCTTGATGAAATTGACCCAGCGCGCATCGTCCTTCCACTCGTCCTTGAAAGCGGCCAGCATGCCGCTTAGCGGACCGGCTCTCATGGGATCGTCCAGCGCGACAATGCCTTTGTATTTCGGATTGGTCACATCCTCCCAGCTCTTCGGCGCCTCTTCCCGTTTCATTTTTCTGGTGTTGTAAGCGAGCGCTTGTATCTGCAGGCTCACCACCGGCGCGATGGCATCGTGCACGATCAAGGCATTAGCCTGCACGGTGGCGTAAGGCGCGGAGGCGCCTGCGGCATGGAGAACCAGCGGCGCTTCGGTGAGAATCACATCGACGCTCGCCTGATTTCCCTGATATTCAGTCAAGGTCCGGGTCGTGACTTCCGATCGCGTCGCCTGCCAGTAGGAAGTGTTGATGCCGGGAAAGCGCTTGCTAAAGGCGTCCGATAACGAGCGAATGTGATCGACATCCCAGACGGTGTAGACAACCAGCGCGCCTTCCTGTTTGGCCTTGGGATAAAATTCCTTCGCGAGTTTTTCGAAACGCGGATCGTTTTCGGGGCGCGCCTGAGCGGCTGCACCCGTGTCAGTCAAAGCCAAGGCGAACACCGCGGAGAGGAAAGATGAGACTAGTAGTTTCATCGTCGGGCTCCTTTTTGCTTCTGTTCGGTTAGAGCTAAGCGAACAGTTTAAACGGCTCGACACCTTTTCAGGGTCTCCGAACCGTCGCCGCTTGGTGGGATAGTTTCTTCCGCTGCCTTTTAAAGCGTATCGCCAAGTCGCAACCTATTCGATTCTGAGTCTTTTGGTCAAGAAGGACTAGCGACAGCAAGGTCTCCCTTATCGGGCTTGCGTCGGCATCCTTATGATTCGGCGGTTCCAATTGTTGCTTTCGGGAACTGCGGCTTGATGATTCATCAGGTCAATCGACAACTGATTTTGTTTATCTCCATTTCCTTCAGCGTTTGTCTGAGCAGTGTCACATCCGGACTGCGGTCAAGCCCGCCTTTCCAACCAGCGAGATTCGCTGTTGTTGCTTCCCTCGTGCGAAATTGGCGCGCTATTGACCGTAATGGTTTAAGGGCTATAAGGCACTAAGAGTACAGCTTGCATGGATTTTGTGCGCTTAGAAAGTTCGGGTTTTTCTATCCACTGCGAAGCCTCTGTGGATTATCGCGGCGCGATTGTTTTCTGTCCCGATTTGTTTGGCCGAGTGCGATCAGAATTGGAAAGGGGGCGTCCGGTGAAATATTCACTCGCGGTAAATGTTTTTGCGGTGTTGCTGGTTAACGCGTTTCTTGCGGCGGCGGCTTACGGCGACTGGAAGCAGGATTGGGAGAAGACCGTGGCTGCCGCTGAAAAGGAAGGGGAGGTGACGATCTACGGTCAGTCCCGCGCCGGCGTAGGCAAAGCGATACTTGCGTTTACAGAGGCCTATCCGAAGATAAAAATTAATTTTGTCGGCGGTTCCGGCAGCAATTTGGCAAGAAAAATTATGGCCGAGCATCGCGCCGGCAAATATCTCGTCGACCTGAGCGTAGGAGGCGGCGGAACGATGGTTTTGGTCTATCACAAGGGCGGTTTGTTGCAGCCGATCCCGCCGCAGTTGATTCTTCCTGAAGTCGTCGATCAGACCAAATGGTGGTCGAAAAAGCACCTTTACTCCGATCCGGAAGGGCAGCATGTGTTTATGGCCCAGGGGGATGCAGGCTCGGGAATCGGCGTGGTCAATACCCATTTTATCAAAGCCGGTGAAATCGATTCCTGGTGGGATCTGCTGGCGCCCAAATATCGCGGCAAGCTGGTCATGACCGACCCCGACTCCGCCGGTAATATCGGTAACTGGCGATTTCTTTATTATAGTCCCGATCTCGGTCCCAAGTTCATAACGCGGTTGCTCACCGAGACGCAGGTCACTTTCGCCGCCGACGAACATCAAATGATGGACTGGGTAGGTTCGGGGAAATACACCATGCATGTACTGGCGAAACTGGAGAACAGCGAAAACGCACGCAAGCAAGGTCTGCCGGTCAGGCAAATTTTTAGCGACAAAGAGGGCGACACGATCAGCACCGGCTCGGGACATATTGTGTCGTTTAAAAACGGCCCTCATCCTAACGCCACAAAGGTTTACATCAACTGGTTTTTGTCGCGCGACGGCCAGCTCGTCTGGCAGAAACTCACGGGCCGAAATTCTTTTCGCACCGATATCCCCAAGGACATGATTCGTTACAAGGATGAACAGGTGCCCAAGGAGGGAGGCAAGTATCTCCTGTCCAGTTTACCGCAATATGAAGACGTCAAGCCGCTGCGAAAATTGGTCGACGAAGTTTTGGCAAAGGTTAAACAAAAATAGCGGGCAACACGACTTGGACGCTGCGGCGCTCAGCAAGTGACAAGATAGGGTCAGTTCAGGCGTCGGGCATAACATTCGATTCTGCTGAAAAACCCAAGGAATGCTTCGACTAGGCTCAGCATGAACGGAAATACGGCTGTGATTTTCCACTGCTCCACCGTTCGTCGGGAGACTCTCGAAGGGTGAACGGAGGGTTTTTCGGCAGAATCACATTCGTTGCAATCTTCGCGTCTTTAGTGAACCACCCCGCAGCAAGCTGCGGGGTATCAGAAGGATGCGATGGAAGAGCCCAAAGGCGTCACCCCCGAATGTCTCAATCGGGGGTCCAGTTCGGGATTCGCCT
>CAMLCX010000645.1 GCA_946478635.1 uncultured Pseudomonadota bacterium | reverse complement strand
TTCCGATCGTGCGCGCCGTCGGCGGCTTGAAAGACACCGTGCAGCACTACGATGCCCGCGCCGAAACCGGCACGGGCTTTGTTTTCGAGCCCTACACGGCGCCTGCTTTGCTCGACGCCGTGGATCAAAGCTTGGGGGTGTTTCACAATAAGAAAGCCTGGACGGCGCTTCGGCGTCGCGCCATGGCGATGGATTTTTCCTGGGACCGTTCGGCGAAGGGTTACGTCGATTTGTACCGGCAACTTGTCAATTAAGGGAGAACTTCAATAAGAGGTCTATGATGTACGTGCTCGGCGTAATCATGGCGGGCGGCAAAGGCGAACGCCTTTATCCCTTGACCCAGCATCGGGCGAAGCCCGCTGTGCCTTTCGGCGGCCGCTATCGGATCATCGATTTCGTGCTGTCGAATTTCGTGAACTCCGGCATTTTGTCGATCTACGTCGTGACCCAGTTCAAGGCACAGTCCCTGCTGGAACACCTGGACCGCGGCTGGCGCACGACCGATTTTCTCGGCGAACATTTTGTCATTCCGGTGCCGGCGCAGATGCGCTCGGGCGAAGACTGGTACCAAGGCACCGCCGATTGCGTCTATCAGAATTTATATCTGCTCGAGCGCCACAATCCTAGGTTGGTCGCGGTTTTCGGAGCCGATCACATCTATCGCATGAACGTCCGGCAGATGATCGACGAGCATCAAAAAAAATCCGCCGACGTCACCGTCGCCGCGCTGCCGGTCAGGATCGAAGAGGCTTCGCAGTTCGGCGTTATCAAAGTCGATGCCGATTGGCGCATCACTGGCTTTGACGAGAAGCCGAAAAATCCCAAGTCGATCCCGGGAGAGCCGAATTATGCGCTCGTGTCGATGGGCAATTACCTTTTCAACAATGAAGTCTTGATCGCTTCGCTCAATGCCGACGCCGAGAAGCCCGCCAGCACTCACGATTTCGCCCGCGATATCCTGCCGGGGCTGATCCAGAGTAGCAAAATCTTCGCCTACGACTTCCGCAAAAACCGCGTGCCGATCCCGTCCAAAGGAGAAGAGCCGAGCTACTGGCGCGATCTGGGAACGATCGATGCCTACTACGAAGCGAGCATGGATTTGTGCTCCATCGACCCGTCATTCAATTTATATAACCGCAGTTGGCCGCTGCGTACGGTCGGCTACGCCGATCCGCCGGCGAAATTTGTCTTCGACTGGAAAGATCGCCAAGGCATGGCGGTCAACTCGATCGTCGCCGAGGGCACGATCATCAGCGGCAGCTATGTGCACAACTGCGTGGTCGGAAGAAACGTCAGAATTCACAGCTACAGCCAGATCGAAGATTCGGTGATCATGGACTGGGTCGAGATCGGCCGCGGTTGTAAGATTCGTCACGCGATCATCGACAAAGCCAACATCATCCCATCGGGAACACAAATCGGCTACGATGCCGACGAGGATCGAGAGCGCTACACGGTTTCGCCAAGCGGCGTTGTCGTATTGCCGCGGGGGCCGCGCAAAACTACCTGGGTCATGACCAATCCCTAACCACAAGCCTTGCGCACGCCCTCGGGCCGAGCCTGACGTCGTGCCGCGACCAAGCATCCTCGCATGGAACGCTTTATTTGTATTCACGGCCATTTCTACCAACCGCCGCGGGAAAACCCCTGGCTCGAAGCCGTCGAGTTGCAGGATTCAGCCGCGCCCTATCACGATTGGAATGAAAGAATCACCGCGGAATGCTATGCGCCCAACGCGGTTTCGCGGATTCTCGATGGACAAGGCCGCATCGTCAAGCTGGTCAATAACTACGCCAAAATGAGCTTTGATTTTGGTCCGACGCTCTTATCATGGCTGGAAGTCAAGGCGCCGGACGTCTACGCCGCGATCTTGGCCGCCGACCGGGAAAGCCAAAAATACTTTTCCGGCCACGGCGCCGCTATCGCCCAGGCTTACAATCACGTCATCATGCCCTTGGCCAACAGCCGCGATCGCGCCACTCAAATTATCTGGGGCGTGCGCGACTTCGAAAAAAGATTTAACCGCGCGCCGGAAGGAATGTGGCTCCCGGAAACCGCCGTCGATTTGGAAACTCTCGAATTGCTCACCGAGTTTGGCCTGCGTTTTACGATTCTGGCGCCGCATCAGGCGGCGCGCGTGCGCCGGATCGGCGAGGTGAAATGGCACGAGCTCAATGGCCAGCCCATCGACGGCACACGCGCCTACCAGCACCGTCTGCCGTCGGGAAGATCGATCGCGCTGTTTTTTTATGACGGCCCGATCGCGCGCGCCGTGGCTTTCGAGGGACTGCTTTCGCACGGCGATCGTTTCATCGAAAGATTGACCGGCGCTTTCGCCCAAAGAGACGGCGCCCAACTCGTGCACGTCGCCACGGACGGTGAGAGCTACGGCCACCATCATCGTTTCGGCGACATGGCCCTGGCCTATGTCCTAGATCGGATCGGCGCGGGCGCGCCGGCGCAACTTACCAACTACGGCGAGTTCTTGGCAAAATACCCGCCGACCGACGAAGTCGAAATCGTCGAGAAAAGCTCCTGGAGCTGCGCCCACGGCATCGATCGCTGGTGGAGCGATTGCGGCTGCAACTCGGGTGCCCATCCCGGCTGGAACCAGGCATGGCGCGCGCCGCTGCGCAACGCGCTGGACTGGCTGCGCGACACCATCGCGCCGCGCTGGGAAGAGAAAGCGCGCACGCTATTCAACGATCCCTGGGCCGCCCGCGATGGCTACATCGACGTCATCCACGATCGATCGGCGGAAAACGTTCGAAGGTTCGTCACCGCTCACGCCGGGCGGAGCTTGACCGCCGCGGAGTGCGCGACGGCGCTCAAGCTCCTCGAAATGCAGCGCCATGCCCTGCTCATGTACACCAGTTGCGGTTGGTTCTTCGATGACATTTCCGGCATCGAAGCCGTGCAAATTCTCCAGTTCGCCGGCCGCGCCGTACAACTCGCGGAAGAAGTTTTCGGCG
>CAMLCX010000644.1 GCA_946478635.1 uncultured Pseudomonadota bacterium | reverse complement strand
AACCCGCTCTGCTCGATCTCCCGCACCAGCCGGCCATCGGCAAACTCCTCCGGTTTGGCTCCCTTGGCCTTGGGGTTCTGTTTCTCCAGCTCCTGGATCAAGCTCGCTACGCCGGCAATTGACGGATAAGGCGGAATCGCGAAATTGGACCGAATCGTCGTTTCATAGGTTTCTTCCAGGATCTCTCTGTCGTCGGTGCGGAAATATTTGCCCATGACCTTAAACGCAAAATTCTTGTCCTTCTGGGCGCGGACCGCTCCTTCGATATAAGCTTTGAGAAAACGCCGAACCGTGTCCTCGCTGCTGCGCAGAAATTTCCGCGTCGTCAGCACGCCATTGATATGATACTCGGCGTCCAGCTTGGTCATGTCGAAGAGCAGTTTAAATTTCAGTTTGCGCGCCTGCAGTGTCCCCGGCGGCGTCAGGGATGCGGCGGTGACCTTCCCCGCGGCCATTGCCGATAAACCCTCCGCCGGACCGCCCGTCTGGACCATGGTCACGTCCCGGTCCGGCTCGACGCCATGAGCGCGCAGAGCGATGCGCGAGGCGAGATCCGAAAGCGTGCCGAAGCGGGTGACGCCGAAGACCTTGCCCTTGAGGTCTTCCATCCGGTTGATGCCCGGCACGGCGTAAACCCAGAAGAGAAATTTCTTGACGATGGTCGCGATGATCACCGTGTCAGCGCCGGCGAGGTTGGCCTGGATCGAGGCGGCGCCGCCGAGCTGGATGATCGGCAGTTCCCCGGAGAGCATCGCCTGGAGCGCCAGGGAGCTGCCGGGGATGCTGATCGCTTCGACATTGAGGCCCTGCTTATCGAAAAAGTTGCCTTCCTTGGCGAACCACAGCGACATCTGCGTTGACGACGCCGAGCCGCCGCCGACGCGAAGCCGCTCTAATTTCTTTTCCTGGGCAAACGCACCGGAGCAGAAAGCAACGGTAACGAAAAAAACAATGAAAAACTTAAGACAATGTCGAATCATCGGCAATCTCCTCTACACGGCGTTAGTCCCGAGTCGATATCATCGGATTCGGTTTCGTCGATTGTGTCCCTGCGCTCTGCGGGCATTCGAGATCAAACACGCACGAGTACTCCATGAACGGGAACGGAAATTCATTGAGCGCCATTAGCCGATCTTGGTCAGGTCGCTTTTTGTGATCTGGCGAAACGAGAACCGATAGCCTTCGTATACGGCAATTCCGTAAAAGAGCAGATCCATGGGATTGAAGGTTGCCTGCATCAGGCTCGCAATAACTTCGGGATCAAGCTTTTCCAGAACGTCGATGAGAGGAACATTCTGGTGCTGCGAAACCAAGCCGACAACCGCGAGAAGATTACCGGCCGCGCAACCGGCGAGCGACCACCCGGCGCCGATGACTCCATAACTCCGATCGATGCCCTTGCCGAACGTCCGGACTGCATAGCCGACGAGAAACCCGACGCCGACGGCCATCCAGCCTATCTGGTAACTGATCACCATCGTGATGGCTGCCCAGATTACCGCGCCCAAGAGCGCGGCTGCGCCTCCGGCCAGAATGGCCAAGACAAGATTTTGTTCCGACCTTAACCGTTGCATCGCCGCCTGCACGATCAACGGATCGATGGAACCTTCCTCCGGCGTCGTCCCCAGAGGCTGTGATTCGTTGGACATGGGGCTACCTCCAATATCAATTTAAGTCACGGCTTGAAACGTATTGGCTTGAACCATCAACGCGTTACCACTTGACGACGCGAGGTGTAACTCCGCCCCTCTCTACAATAGTTACCCAATTGTGTAAACGAAAATAATCTGGCAGTGGAAATTTGCAATACGCCGGATCCAGGCAGGTGGTAACGGAGCGCCGAGGTCGTTCGTCAGCTTTCTCGTCGAGATAAGCAAACGCTCAGTCGTGAACTGATAGAAAATCCGTCACCACTCTGTTGAACCGATCCGCGTGGTCCCACTGCACCCAGTGGGCGCACTGGTCGAAGACATGAAGCTCGGCTTGGGGAA
The DNA here is from genome assembly GCA_946478635.1 of uncultured Pseudomonadota bacterium. Next base: position 983 of record CAMLCX010000644.1, on the reverse strand, counting down.
TTTTCTCAAACAGCAGCAGCGCTTGATCCAGCGAAGTGCCATGATCGTTGCGTCCCCAAAGAATCAGTGTTGTTGATTTGAGTGTGGTTAAGGCATCATCCAGAGACTTGGATTTTGCCGCGCTTGCCCGCGCCAGTTGCGCGTCGTAATTCTTTCCCATGCTCATCTCGTAGCGCTCGCGCACCAATTCTTCGGTGACCAAGTCTTGGTGAAAGAGCGTTCCCCGGGTCATCTTGAGCATGTTTTCATAGCTGGGCGTGTAGGCGCGCAACTCTTCGGCGTGCTTCTTGGATTTGGCCTGCGACTCGGGCGAGCCCTTCGGCGCCAGCGTGTTGCTCGAAACCAGAATCAATCGCTTCGCTCTTCGATCCTCCAGCGCCAGTCGGGCGGCGAGATAAGCGCCCATGGAATTGCCGATGACGTGATAGCGCTCGATCTTCATCAGATCGACAAACGCGCGCGCATGGGCAAAACGGAAGTCGAGCGAGTAATCTTCCGGATTATCGGTCAATCCGAAGCCGGGCTGGTCGAAGGCATAGACCTCGAAACCGGCCGCGGCTAACGGTTCGATATTGAGCTTCCAGTTCACCGAGGAGCACGTGCCAGGCGAGCCGCCGTGGCAGAGCACAAACGGAACGCCGGCGCCGGCTTTGATGTAGAAGGTCTTGAGCCCCAGCACTTCTACATACTCATGACTTCGATGGGCCTTCTGCATACCTCAATACCTTGACGCCCTTGGGCGCGCGGGTCGGACCGTAGGGTGTGTTGCTTTCGATGAAGATGCAAGCGCCGGCGCTGTAAACCGCCTCGCCGATTTCCACCTCGCCTTCGAGAACATAAAACATCTCGTTGTAAGGATGGCTGTGCACGGGGATGTCCGTGTCCGGGCCCCAGTGGCGGATCATCATCTCCGGGCCGCTCGCGGCCTTGGCCACGTGCAGCCATTTGGTATATCCGCGGCCGCTCTTGGCCATCTGCACATC
>CAMLCX010000643.1 GCA_946478635.1 uncultured Pseudomonadota bacterium | reverse complement strand
GCCTTCGTCCCAGCCCTTGTCGATGATCGAGCACTCGATATTTTTGATCGTAACCGGTAGCTCGTTTAAACCGAGTACGCATGAGCCTTCGCAAGGCGCCGGACAGACCCGGCCGGTGAATTCCGGAAAGTTGTTGGTCTTATGCAAGCGCTCGAGCGCTTCTTTCCAAAGTCCGCGATAGACGAGATCGTTCCATTCGGGAATCAAGTTATTAACCGGACAACCGGAAGCCATGCCGCTGATCAATTGGCCGGTATGGCAAAATGGGATACCGCAATCCATACAGCGCGCGCCCTGGTCGCGCAGCTTGTCTTGCGAGAAATGCTCGTGAAACTCGTTCCAGTCTTTCACCCGCTCTAAGGGCGAGCGGTCCTGCGGCAACTCCCGCTCATATTCCATGAAGCCAGTCGGTTTACCCATCTCTTGACCTTTTCTCAGCAATACGATCCATCCACTCGGCACGCCGCGCGAAAATTTCCACCTTTTCAGTTCTGAATTTTTGATTTTGAGCCGAGTTGAGCTAACTCAAAACAAGAAACTCAAACTTGTAGTAAATGACCTGTGTAGCGGCACTCGAAACTCAGTTGCCGCTGACCCGCGCGGCATCGTTCTTGTTGGCTTCGAACGCAGCCATCAACGCCTCGTCGCCAACTAAACCTTTCGCCTCCGCTTCTTCCAACGCCTCGAGCACGCGCTGATAATCTCGCGGCATAACCTTGACGAACTTGAGTGCGGTTTCCTGCCAGAGCGCCAGGAGCTGCCAAGCGCGCGCACTGCGGGTGTAGATCGCATGGCGCTTGAGCATTTCCTCGACTTCCTGCAAATCGCGTTCAACTAACCGCTCGAGTGACACGTTTTCAAAGTTGCAGCGGTTCTTAAACGTCCCGTCTTCATCCAGTACATAAGCGATGCCGCCGGACATGCCCGCTGCGAAGTTGCGGCCGGCTTTACCGATCACGACCACCCGCCCGCCGGTCATGTATTCGCAGGCGTGATCGCCAACCCCTTCGACTACCGCTCGCACGCCACTGTTACGCACGCAGAAACGTTCGCCCGCCATACCGCGAATATACGCCTCGCCGTTGGTCGCGCCGTAAAATGCAACATTACCGACGATGATGTTTTCTTCCGGCACGAAAGTCGATCCTTCGGGCGGATACAAAATAACTTTGCCGCCGGAAAGTCCCTTGCCGAAATAATCGTTGGCGTCGCCTTCGAGCTCCAGCGTTACCCCGGGCGGAATGAAGGCGGCGAAGCTTTGCCCCGCCGAGCCCTGGAAGTGAAAATGAATCGTATCTTCGGGCAAGCCTTGTGGACCGAAACGGCGCGTGACCTCGCTGCCAAGGATCGTCCCGACAACGCGGTTGGTGTTGCGGATATCCAGTTTGGCCTTCACTTTTTCTCTGCGTTCCAGAGCGGGCGAAGCAAGGTCCAACAGCACTTGGTTATCGAGGGCGTTTTCCAAACCGTGATTCTGCGGGATTTGGCAATAACGTCCGACCTCGGGACCAGCCTTTGGCTGGTAGAGAATCGCTGAGTAGTCTAGCCCCTTCGCCTTCAAGTGTTCCACGGTGCGGCGCATCTCGATCCGGTCCGAGCGGCCGACCATTTCGTTGATCGTGCGAAAGCCCAACTCAGCCATATGCTCGCGCATTTCCTGCGCGATGAAGCGCATGAAGTTCACCACGTGGGCGGGATCGCCGGCAAATTTTTCGCGCAGCTCAGGGTTTTGCGTAGCCACGCCGACCGGGCAAGTGTCGAGATGACAAACCCGCATCATGATGCAGCCGAGAGTCACTAATGCCGTCGTCGCAAAACCGAATTCTTCCGCGCCGAGCAAGGCTGCAATCACCACATCCCGCCCAGTCTTGAGCTGGCCGTCGGTTTCCACGGCAATTCGGCTGCGCAGATTATTGAGCACGAGCGTCTGATGCGTTTCCGCTAAGCCGAGCTCCCAGGGCAATCCGGCGTGTTTGATGCTTGTTTGCGGGGACGCGCCAGTGCCGCCGTCATGACCGCTGATCAGCACCACGTCGGCATGGCCTTTGGCGACTCCCGCGGCGATGGTGCCGACACCGATTTCGGAAACCAGCTTGACGCTGATGCGCGCATGGTGATTGGCGTTCTTCAAATCGTGAATCAACTGCGCCAGATCTTCGATAGAATAGATATCGTGGTGCGGCGGTGGCGAGATCAAGCCGACCCCTGGGGTGGAATGGCGCACCTTGGCGATCCACGGATAGACTTTTCGTCCGGGAAGCTCGCCGCCCTCCCCCGGCTTGGCGCCCTGCGCCATCTTGATCTGCAGTTCCCTTGCTTGCGTCAGATAGTAGCTCGTCACGCCGAAGCGGCCCGATGCCACCTGCTTGATCGCGCTATTCTTCGAATCGCCGTTGGGCTCGATCGTATAGCGCGCCGGATCTTCGCCGCCCTCGCCGGTGTTGCTCTTGCCGCCAATCCGGTTCATCGCGATTGCGAGCGCCTCGTGCGCTTCTTTGCTAATCGAGCCGTACGACATGGCGCCGGTCTTGAACCGCTTGACGATATCGTCCACCGGCTCTACTTCCTCGATCGGAATCGGCTTCGATTCATACTTCAAGGTCATCAACCCGCGCATCGTCGCCATGCGCTCGGACTGATCGTCGATCAGCCGGGTGTACTCCTTGAACGTTTTATAGTCATTGTTGCGCGTGGCTTTCTGGAGCAGATGGATTGTTCGAGGATTGAACAGATGCAGCTCGCCGTCTTTGCGATACTGGTACTGACCGTAGACTTCCAAGGTGTGCCCGTTGAGCGGATAGGTCGGAAAAGCGCGCGCATGCTGCTGCTCGATCTCACGCGCGATCTCCGCCAAACCCATGCCGCCGATGCGCGACGGCGTCCAAGTAAAATACTTGTCGACCAATTCTTTGCCGAGGCCAACGGCTTCAAAAATTTGCGCGCCGCAGTAGGACTTGATGGTCGAGATGCCCATCT
>CAMLCX010000642.1 GCA_946478635.1 uncultured Pseudomonadota bacterium | reverse complement strand
TTCCAATCGGACGCCGGTTTGCTTTGAGCGAAAGCCGATGTTCCAAAGAATGTAAAAATCAAAAGAGCGCTCAACTGACAGGTCATCGTTTTATTCATTCGGGTTTCCTTACGGCGACACTATATGCGACCCTATCACAGGAAGCGATATTCAACGCCCAGATAGCGCACGTGCAATTATGGCTTTTCGAACTCTTCAAGATTTGTAAGTCTCACGATATAAGACGGTGTACCACCATACTATTGGGAGTGCCTTTTCATTGTCAAGGATTTCGCTGGGCAGCGATTCAGCAGGGCTCGTTTGCTCTGAATAACGCGCGTTTCGCGGAATGATGCCAGCCTTGGGGGCACCAAAAAAACATTGGTTCTTGACACTCGGAAAGTTGTTCGACTAACTTATGAAACTAGATCTTGCGATGTGAGACCGGTATAAAAGCGCTTGAGCGATTGGCAACCTGATGCGCCGGCAGTCTTGTCTTCACTGCCGTGAAAGGTTGCCCGAAATGAGAACCCGGAGGAATAATGCCCATAGAAAAAGAGCCGGCAGGGAAATATGTCAGCGCGAAGAATCTGAAGCTTCATTATCACGAATTCGGTAGCGGCTTCCCGGTTATGTGCATTCACGGCGCGGGTCCCGGCGCGTCGGGATGGAGCAACTTCAAAGGAAACGTCGATGCATTTGCGAAGCAATACCGTACGATCCTCTTCGACATGCCACAATTCGGGAAATCGGATAAGCCGGTGATTAAAGATCAGCGCCTGACATTCCTCGCTGATGTGCTCGATGCGTTCATGGCGGCGATGGGTATTGAAAAGGCGCATTTTATCGGCAATTCCATGGGCGGCCAGGCGGCGCTCAAGCTCGCCGTCGATCATCCGAGTCGAGTCGACAAGGTGGTTGTCATCGGCAGCGGCGTGATCAAGGCGGGAAGCATATTCCAGCCGATGCCCTTGGAAGGGATCAGAAACATCGCCAACTATTATAAGGAGGGCGGTCCATCCATCGCGAAAATGCGCCAGCTGCTGGAAAGTTTAGTGAGCAACAAATCTCTTATTACTGACGATCTCGTCCAAGAGCGCTTCGAAGCGAGCAACGATCCGGAATTGATCGCGCTCGCCAAGCATGGCGCGCCGGGGACCGAGGATCTATATTTTGACTTGCTTAAAGTGAAGGCCAAGACGCTGGTCGTGTGGGGACAGGATGATCGCGCCGGCGCGCTCGATGTCGGGTTGTTCATGCTGCGCCGCCTTGCCGATGCGCGCATGCATATCTTTCCGCGCTGCGGTCATTGGGCGCACGTGGAACACCGCGACGAGTTCAATCATCTGGTGCTCAATTTTTTTCAGAACGCGTAATGTCTACGGTAAAGCCAAGTATGGCTCGTGCTACGATTCAGAGCGCTTCGTCAGCGCTCACGAAAGACCGTGAAATATGGGTCAAGCGAGCGTGGCGTGAGATCGACGAGAGGAAGCTTGCCGAGCTCAACCGCATGATGGCGAGTATCCCGAGTCCGACCGGCGAGGAAGGACAACTCGCTCGAGCGGTCGTCGATGTCATGAACACAAGCGGCGTCGGTGCCTATTATCAGCAGATAGATGGCGCTCAAGGCAATGCCATCGGCAGGATCGAGGGACAAGGAGACGGAGTCGATCTTTTGCTTTATGCGCCTTTGGACACTGCGTTTTCAACCGACCCGGACGAAGAATGTCCGTGGATCGGCGATCGGTTGCCGGAAGAGATGACGACGAACGCTTATATCCGAGACGGCGACGTTGTCGGCATGGGCGCGGAAAATCCCAAGGGATATGCGGCTTGCGTGGTTGCCGCGGCACAGGCAATCAAAGCCGCTGCCGTGCCGTTGCAAGGTTCGCTGTTAGTAGGATTGGGAGCGGGTGGAATGCCGACGAACCGGCGCCCGTCGTCGCAAAAGTTCAATGCCGGTCAAGGCGCCGGTTGTGCTTTCATGCTAGAACAGGGCGTGCGCGGAGATTTTGCGATCATCGCCAAACCCGGTTGGTCCGTCGCTTGGGAAGAGGTCGGATTATGTTGGTTCAAAGTGATCGTGAGAGGAGATTTGAATTACACCGGCGTACGCCATGTCGTGAAAGGTAGAAATCCCATTGTTCACGCCGCCAAAGTAATAGGGTTGTTGGAAGAGTGGTTTGCCGAATATACGGAAAAAAACACTTCCGGACTGGTGGCGCCGCAGGGATCGATCAACGCCATCCAAGCGGGTTGGACCCATAAACCTGCGTTCGTGCCAGCGGCGTGTCATTTTTTTGTCGATCTCAGAATAAGTCCGCGGGTAAGTCCCGTGGAGGCGAAGCGCCAGTTTGGTGAAGCCATCGAAAGAATCGTCAAAGCTAATCCGGACCTGTCGGTGGCGTGGGAAATGATTCTCAGCATCCCCGGCAGTTTCACCGATCCCCATAACTGGATTATCCAATCATGCATGCGGGCGTGGGAATTCGTCGAAAGCAAAAAACATGCGCCCCGGACCAAAACCAGCGGCGCCACCGACGCCAATATTTTGCGTGCCGCGGGGATCCCCACCGCACGTCTCGGCATGCCCCGTCTAAAAAGCGGCAACGAGTCTCAGCGCAGCGTGTTCTCGATGGAGACCAGCAACGTTGCCGGGATGAAACAACTGACGAAGTGTTTGGTGTACGCAGCCCTCGACACCTGTACGCGCGAGCGACAAGAAGTTCTCCAATCGATGGCGGAGAAGCGGTCATGAAAAATTATTTTCTAATGATCGGAAACGGCAGGACGAGGCATGGAATCTAGCGTTGCCCACACAGGCGATCAGGATCGTCAAAGGAGGTCGAGGACCAGCCCTTGGCCGCGCTACGATGAGGCGGCGCTGGGTTTCCGCAACTATTGGTATCCCGCGATGATGTCACACAAGCTGCGCGGTCGTCCGGTGGCAATACAGATCTTGGGTGAAAAACTGGTATTTGTCCGGTATCAGGGAAAATGTTTTGC
>CAMLCX010000641.1 GCA_946478635.1 uncultured Pseudomonadota bacterium | reverse complement strand
TCTAGCGAAACGCCGGCATGACTTCTCTGGCGAACAAACGCATGGACTTCATGATCTCGGCGTGCGGGATAGCGCCGAAATTGAAAGTGGTCGTCAGGGTATCGAAATAGTAATTCTTCATCGCGTTGCGGATATTCCGAATGCACTGTTCCGGATTGCCGTAGTTGTTCCGCCCGGTGGCAAGCATCATCTCCCAATCGTATTCGGCGGGCGCCGCGCTAAGCGACCGTCGCCCAATGCGAGAAATCTCGTCGTAGCGCTTGACCGCCGCCATGCCGGTCAACTTGGCCTGCTCCGAGTCTTCGTGCACATGAGTGCGCACGTGAAATTGGCAGTGCTTGTTGCTTGGATCGAAGCCGGCTTCGATCAGCCCTCGCTTCCATGCCTCGACGCCGAGACAGACTTTTTCCGGCGGATGCGGATGGCCCACGGTCATGATGTGATAACCTTGGCGCCCAGCCCACCCTAAACCTTCCGCGGAAGTGCCGGCGACCCAAATCGGCGGATGAGGCTGTTGCATCGGTCGGGGATAAAGCGTGAGCTCATCGAAACGCCAAAATTCACCCCTGTGGCTCGCGTGATCCTGGCCCCATGCTTTAAGAACTATCTCCAACGCTTCGTGCAGGCGTTGCCGATCGTTCTCCCTGGTGACCCCGAAAACCTTGTAGTCCATCTCGGTGTTGCCCGAGCCAATGCCGAACTCAAGCCTACCGCCGGAGATCGCGTCGACCATCGCGTAATCTTCGGCGCTGTGGAGAGGATGGCGCAACGGCAAGATCGCAATGCACGGACCGAGATGAATTTTCGACGTGCGCGCGGCGGCTGCGGCAAGCAACACTGCAGGGTTGGCGATCGGCCCGCCATAGCCGAGAAAATGGTGCTCGTTGAACATGAAACATTCCCAGCCCAGCTCTTCAGCCAGCGCCACCTGTTCAAGAATTTGCTCGTAGTAGACTTTGTACGGTGGGTCGATGTCCGGAAAGTAGGTCGCGAGGATGTTGATGTAAAATCGCATGCTGCCGCTTCAACTCATTGCGAATTGTATTCTAGAGCGCGTACAGAGCGCGCGCGTTGTCGCTCAAAATCTTTTGTTTGACGTCGGCAGAAAGGTCGGCTCGATCCCTGAACACCTTGATCGCGTCGACGTCGCTGGAAGTATCGGTGTGGCCGTAATCGGTGCCGATCACGAGGCAGTCTTCACCGGCTTCGCGCGCGATGTAAGCAATGTCGTCGGAGTTTTCACAAGTGACGTACATACCAAACTCGCGGATCGCGTTTGCCGGCCACTTTCTACCGAGCGTTTTGAAGCGATTCCTGGCTTCATGCATCACCCAAGGCAGCCACTGCGCGCTGGCTTCGATGAAGCCAAAACGGAGCTTGGGAAAAACATCGTGGATCTCGCTCATGATGATGTCGTTAAACGCGCCGACGGTAGGAATGCGAAAGCGGTGAAAGGTCGACGCGATGCGCACCGGGTGGTTATACAAGTCGGTGAGCCAAGGATTGCCGTTTGCAATATGAATGGCGATCGCGAGATCGAGTTTCTGAGCTTCGTCGTAAATCGGATAAAAGTACGGGTCGGCAAGCAAGCGCGGACCTTCGACCGGACGCATCAAGACCGCGCAGGCGCCGTTTTCCTTGGACCAGCGAATCTGATCGAGAGCATCGGTCATGCTTAGAGTCGGCGCCATGCACGACCAACGCAGCCGTCCTTTCCCTTGCTTCCAGATGTCGGCGAGCCAGCGATTCCAGCTCTTGCACAGCGCCACTTCCACCGCGGCGCGATCGGTGGCCGATTCGATAAACATGGTGTTGTGCAACACTTGCACATCGACACCGATCTTATCCATGTGTTCGATCCGTAAATCGACGTTGCCCAGTTCGCGCGCCTCCTGCTCGTCAGCAAATTTACGGCCGACCTGCCGCGAGCGCCTTTCCAATTCCTCCGCGGAGAAGGCAGGAAAGCGAAATCCTCTCACCTTGCCGTCGATCACCCAGAACTGTAATCGAACGCCGGCCTCTTCGCGGGTCTCGAGCGAGATGGGACGATACTGGCGATCCGACGGGTCCATGAAGTCCCAAGTGTGCGCGCACTCAACGACATGGGCATCGGCGTCGATCACTCGAGTATTCGTATCCGTGTTCATAAAATAATCCTCCTTCGCGCCGTCTCTCGTTTTAGTTGATATCCCGCGCTGGTGTCAATCAGCGCGTGCTGATCGTGCGTCATGCCGATTTTTTCATCGACGACGCTGGATATTTTGCCGGCTCTTGGACTAGATTAAGCGCTAAAGATGCGCCCGGTTAAACGACCCAACCCGGATACGAGAAAACCCGTGCTCGTTGCGCCGCCGGGCGCGTGCGACACGCACCTTCATATTTACGGCCCGAGCGAAATTTATCCGTTGAGCCCCGAGCGAAACTATACACCCGATCCACGCTCAACGCTGGAGGACTATTTAAAGGTTCACCACGCGCTCGGTTTGACACGCGCCGTCATCGTCACCGGCAGCGCCAACGGCACTGACAATCGGATTACCCTGGACGCATTGCAACACATGAAAGGAAATTTCAAAGGCCTCGCGCTGCTCGATCCGGCAATCACCGACGCCGAGTTATCGAAGCTGAAAGACGGTGGCTTCACTGGTTTTCGCATCAAGGCCAACGGCAAAGGCGGCCTGTCATTCGAAGATACCAGGCGAATGATCGCGCGCACCGCGGGTTTCGGCTGGCACGTCGAATTCATGTCCCAATCGCTGGCCGAGGTGATCGGCGCCGTGCCGTACCTGCATTCGCTCAAGGTGCCCTATGTTTTCGATCACGTCGCACACGCTGAGCCGCATCAGAATAAGAATGATCGCGAATTTGGCGCGCTGCTCGCTATTCTTAGACATGAAGAGCATTCGTGGATCAATCTTTACAGTTTTTATCAATTGTCTGAAGCCGGGCCGCCGGATTACGTCGACATGGTCGGTGTAGTCCGTGAAATT
>CAMLCX010000640.1 GCA_946478635.1 uncultured Pseudomonadota bacterium | reverse complement strand
CCGTTGGCGTCGAGATAAAGATAAGTAGCGAGCCGGTTGATGGACCAACCTTTGCCATAGAAATCACCGGGAAAGATGTAAGCGAAAAATGCGTAGAACAGAAAACAACTGGCAATGATGATCAGCGGCCAGCCGACCAGCCGGCGCGTCGCTTCGGCGAGCAGCACAATCGTGATGCAGCCAAGCACGACTCTCTCGCTCGAAATATCGCCCAGGCTGTTCACGATCGACGGATAATAGAAAAATATGTAGAGACCGATTGCCAGACCGGCCAGCGAGGCGAGTGCGTCATACCAGGGAAGATCGCTCCTCCCATAGCCGGGTGTTGCCGGAATCAGCAAATAGGTCGCGCACAACGCCAGGCCGAGAAAGAGCCCCATGTATTGTTCGTTGAAGACTAGCCAGCCGACGTACTGCGGCACATTGAGCAGAAAAAACATCCCGGCAATGGGAATTGCCATCAGCAGGCATTTGCCTATAGTGTCGAAAACTCCGCCTAACGCACGCGCGCGCACGCTTTCTTCAATTTCCACAGGTCATCCCCTCTGGCCCTCGATCAGTTAAATCGACGGATCGGGATCGTTTGATCGGAATTAGCAGCGACGCACCTTCGTCGAAACATTTCGCTTTGTCTGGCAAGGCCACAATCTACCCGCATATTTCCTTTGTTCGCGCGTCATGTTTCGCCGACCAAACGCCCATTTCTTTGTAAAATCTGACCGCGCCGGAATGGTAAGGCACGGTGAAATTTGTCAGCGCCTGAGTCTCCTTGGTCCAGCGCTTCAAAAGCGGGTGAATGGTTTGCAGCTCGGCCATGTTGTCCCACCAGGCCTTGAGCAACGTTGCGATGGTCTTGTCGCTCACTTTCGCCGAGCTCACAAGTTGTAGCGGATAGCCGATCACGTAGGTATCGCCCTTGATACCCGCACCCGGAGCGGATTTGACAACCGACGCGCCGTAGCGTGCGAGAATCTTATTCGCCGCATCCGTGTTCGGCATGCTCAAAAACCGGATCGGTTCCATGGCATTGGCTTCTTCCACCACGCCGATCCCGACGGCCGTGAACGCTGCGTCAACTTTGCCTTCTGGCACGTTTCTAACTCCATCATTGAGGTTGGAAACGCGAACTTGGGCGACGTCGGCTGGTTTCAAGCCGCCGGCTTCCATTACAGCATTTTGCCAGGTCTGATTGATTGCGTGCCCGCCGTAGTCCCAAGCAACTCGTTTGCCCTTGAGATCGCTGATCTGCTTGATATCCGACTTATCGCGAACAATCAGCCCAGCGGTAAACGGAAACACGCCGCCGGAGATGAGCCGCACACTGGGATAGGCGGATTTGTAATTTCCCGTTCCGGTCGCCGCCATATACGAGTCTAAAATATTGATAATACCCATCTCGATCTCGGCGCCTTCGAGCAGCGGCATCCAAGCGTTTGGGCCGTTGTAGGGTTGCACCTTAACTGCGATCGATGTTGACTTGCTGGCCACTGCCGCCAGCGCGGAAGCGATCGCGTGCGCTCCCGTCCCCGCCGGATTTGTCCCAATGGCGGCAGTGCGCGGCAACGCATCGCTCTTGTTGGTCGACGGACCGCAGTCGAGTTTAGCGTCGGCAACTTGCACTTGGCCGATAAGCAGCAGTGCAACGCTAAATTTTGATCCAATTTTCATGACTGAACTTTTTCTTCCCATTACTCCATCACTCCTTTACTCCATTACTCCGTGTCTTCTTGTCTAGCTGCAGATCTCCTTCGCCCGCGCGTCATGCTTCGCCGTCCAAACGCCTGCGTCCTTGTAGAATTTCACGGCGCCCGCATGATACGGCACGGTGAAGTTGGTGATCGCCTGCACGTCTTTGGTCCATCTCTTGAATTGCGGATGAATCGTTTGGAGCTCCGCCATATTCTCCCACCACGCCTTGAGCAAAGTGGACACGGTGCGTTCGTTGACTTTGGTCGATGACGCGAGATGGAGAGCATAACCGATCACGTCCGTATCGCCTCGGATTCCCGCGGCCGGATCTTGCTTGACGATCGAGGCGCCATATTTGGCGAGAATCTTATTCGATGCCTCGCCGGCCGGCAGACTCAAAAACCGAATCGGTTCCATTGCGTTGGCCTCCTCGTTGATGCCGATGCCGATGGCGGCGAACGTCGCATCCACTCTACCCTCGGGGACAGCCCGGATGGCGTCGTTCAAATTGGAAAATCGTACTTGCACGACGTCGCTCGGTTTGAGGCCGCTCACTTCCATTGCCGCGCTTTGCCAGGTCTGCGTGATCGCATGCCCGCCAAAATCCCAGGCCATGCGTTTGCCCTTGAGATCGCCAGGCCGTTTGATGTCGGACTTGTCGCGCACCATGAGACTGCCGGTGAATGGAAAGACGCCGCCCGTTGCGATGCGAATCATCGGATAAGCCTTCTTGTAGTTTCCGGTTCCGGTCGCCGCCATCTGCGCGTCAAGAATATTGATAAAACCGAATTCGACCTCGCCGCTTTCGAGCAGCGGCATCCAGGCGTTCGGGCCGTTGTAGGGCTGTACCTTGGTCGCGATCGGCGTAACCTTGCTCGCCACCGCCGCCAGTCCGGACGCCATCGCGTGGGCGCCGGTGCCAGCGAGATTAGAGGCGATCGCGACGGTGCGCGGCAGGTCGTTGCTCGTGTTGGCCGTAGGGCTGCAGTTCACTTTTGCCCATGCGAGCCGACCGAATTGGAGATAAGGGAGAAGCAGAAAATTGAGTGCGAGTAAAATGCGCAGGGCAAGATTTATGCGCTTCATGGTGACGCCTCCTTTTCCCGTTAAATTGTTAAACGCCAAACCGGTAAAATCGCCGGGCATTGTCGGCAAGAATCTTGCGCTTTGCCGATTCGGTAATATCCGCGCGCGCTTCGATGCTCGGTATGTCATCCAAATACTGCGACCGTTGCCTTTCATGAGGATAATCGGATGCGAAAAAAATGTGGTCCTCGCCAAAAAGCTCCAGAACGTAGGGG
>CAMLCX010000639.1 GCA_946478635.1 uncultured Pseudomonadota bacterium | reverse complement strand
CATGTCCTGAGCAATGTCGAAGGGCACGCCAAGTGCGCAAAGGCCACGCCGCCCAGCCATCTTTTAACTTGGCGATCTTTGCGGGCTTTGCGCGAGATACTCCCCATTCTTTTGGGTTGCGGCTCTGCCGCGCTGGGCGCTTCGTGGTGAGGCTCAATCGCGAATTATCCCGCCGCGTGACGGCGCTCGCCGTCCTTGCGAAATTCATTGCGCTTTAGCGCGCTGTAGCTTTCCAGCAACTGCTTTTGTTCGGCATCGGATATACCGAGTTGGGGCCGGCGCACGAATGCGGTCCGGATCAAACCTTCGTGTTGCAGGACGATTTTGATGCGCGCCACGGCTTCGACGATGGGCTCGCTGAAGACCAATTCCTTTACCGATTCCAGTTCGCGCTGGATGGCGGCGGCCTCGTCGAAATTTCCGGCGCGCCCGGCGAAATCCAACGCGCCCCATTTTTCCGTGGCGACGTTGGCAACACCGATCAACGCGCCGTCCGCGCCCATTTTATAACTCTCAGCGACGAAGCGATCGTTGCCGGTGAGCACTTGCATTGCGGCTTTGTCGCGCTCGAGCGCCTGGACGGTTTCGCTGAATAGGTTGATGTCGAAGGACGCTTCCTTGAAAGCCATGACATTCTCGAGACGGGCGATGCGGCAAACCGTTGCCGGATCGTAGTAGTAGCTCTTGACCGGCACTTGAAAAAGCACCACGGGTAATTTCGTTTCGCGCTCGAGATCCTCGAAGAAGCGAACTTTCATGTCGGGATCGACCTTGCCCCAGGCAAACAGCAGCGGCGGAAAGATCATGACGCCGTCCACCGGCAGGGCTTCGAGATCCTGCATCAGCCCGACCGCTTCGTCGGTGGATTGCGGCGCGATGGCGGCGATGTGCACCTTGCCGGCATTGCGCGCGGCTTCCCCGGAGACTTCATACACCCGGCGCTTTTCTTCGATGCTCAGCACCGGGCTTTCACCAATGCGGGCGCAGGAGACAAGACCGGCGACGCCGGCAAGAGAACAAAAGTGCTTCGTCAAGCGCGTCAGGCTCTTGAGGTCGATGGCGCCCGAATGATCGAACGGCGTGACGTGAGGGATAAAGAGTCCGGTAAAACGTTCGTGAACGGTCGTCATGAAAACCTCCGAGGTGATTCAAGTCGTATCTCATCGAGCGCTTGCAAAACCTACGGACATAAGTAGAACAGTTTACAGAGGCGGGTCAAGCAGGAGAGACCGGAACCGTTTCTCGCGGAGCAGTGAAAAACTGGAGTGTGTCACCGTATGAATGGCATTATTTCATGTGAGGAACTTTCGATCCTGACGGCATCGGACCGGCTTGTTGCCGTATTCGACGTTCGCGAACGCGGCGAGTACAACGACTGCCAGATTCCCAATGCCACTTCTTTGCCGAGAAACCAGATCGAATTTCGCATCGGCGAGCTCGTGCCTGATCGAAAAGTATCGATCGTTGTTTACGACGAAGGCGGCGCGCGCGCGCCCTTGGCGGCGGCGACGCTGCTCCGACTCGGGTACCGGCAGGTTTCGATTGTCAATGGCGGTTTGAGCGCGTGGCAGGCGGAAGACCGGGCGACGGTGAGCGGCGTCAATGTGCCGAGCAAGGCTTTTGGCGAGAAGGTTCATCACGAGCGCAATATTCCGGATTTGACGGCGGAAGAGCTCAAGAGTTTGAAGGATCAGAAGGCGAATCTTTTGATCCTGGACGCGCGCACGCCGGAGGAGTATGGCCGGTTTTGCATTCCCGGCGGCATCAATGTGCCGGGCGGCGATTTGATTCTGTGGGTGGAAGAACTGAAGCGGCAGCGAGACGCTACCGTCATCGTCAACTGCGCTGGCCGCACGCGCAGCATCATCGGCGCCGCTGCGCTGCGCCGTTTGGGCCTGACCCATGTCCGCGCGCTCCGAAACGGCACGATGGGCTGGGTGCTCGCCGGTTTCGACCTGGAAAATAAGCCTGCGCGAGCCGCACCGCCGGCGCCGGCGGGCAGCCGCGAAAGCGCAACGGCGCTGGCGCGGCAGTTGGCGGAAGAAGAGCAAATCCCTTGGATCCCGTCTCACGAGCTAGCGCGATTGATCGGATTGAAAGGCGGTATGAACTATCTCATCGACGTGCGCTCGGAAGTTGAATATGCGGCGGGCCATCTGCCGGGATCGATTAACGTTCCGGGTGGGCAGGCAGTGCAGCGCGCGGACGATTTTGTCGCCGTTCGAAACGCGCCCATCGTCTTTATCAGCAATGATTCGACGCGCGCCGTGATGGCAGCCTATTGGTACCGCCAAATGAGCTTCTCTCATGTGGCCGTGCTGCAGGGCGGCCTGCGTGCCTGGTCGGAGAGCGGCGGAAGTATCGAAAACGGCGCGGTTCGTGATGAACCTTTGACATTGGAGGCCGCCAAACGGATCACACGGTTAGTCGATGCGCGGACACTGAAAGAAAAAATGCGGAACGGTTCACTTTTGATTCTCGATGTGGGCACGAGTCTCGATTTCGAAACAGGCCACGTGCCGGGTGCAAAATGGCTTTCGCGGGGCTGGCTCGAGCTCAAGCTGGCCGAACGGTATGCCGACCGCAAGCAACCGATCGCTCTTACCTGTCCCGACGCGCGGCAGTCGACGCTTGCGGCTTTGACCCTCGCGGAAATGGGTTATTCGGATGTCGCGGTTCTGGATGGCGGGGTGCGCGCCTGGGGGGCAGCGGGATTACCGACGGAACAAGGAGTGGAAGGCTGTTTGGGCGAGCGCAACGATGTGGTTTTGTCGCCGTCGATTCGTGGAACCAAAGAGGATATGCAGCGGTACTTGGATTGGGAATTGAAACTGCAAAAATAAATTTTCATCACCACGAAGCACCTGGCGCGAACCTAGTGCGGCAGAGCCGCAACCAAAAAAGAGAGACGGAAGTCTCACCACGAAGGTCACGAAGAGCACGAAGTGTAAGGGCGGGTTTGAAACCCGCCCTTACCTCACGCCCTTCGTGTCCTTCGTGCCTCCT
>CAMLCX010000638.1 GCA_946478635.1 uncultured Pseudomonadota bacterium | reverse complement strand
CACCAAGGCCGAGCTGGACAAGGACCCGGAGCGCAAAGGTTACGGCGTGCTCGTGCGAATCGACAAAATCCGCGGCTATAGCGGCTTTAACGTCGTGCAGGAGCGGTAGACTCATCGTTTTGAGTTACGAGTCTCGGGTCTCGGGTTTTAGCCACATGAAGCCGCGCAAATCATGATGAAAATTCTTCGACAGGTTGCAGCGCTACGACAGTTGCTCATCTGCGTCGCCGCCATGTGTTTCAGCACATCGGCCGACGCTGTCGACCGA
Organism: uncultured Pseudomonadota bacterium; assembly: GCA_946478635.1. The sequence continues at coordinate 2,740 of CAMLCX010000638.1, read as the reverse complement.
ATTCGTATCGCCGTGTCGAATCCGAACATGCCGAACCTGACCGCGGCGGCGGCGCAGGCAAAGGGGTTTTTCAAAGACGAAAATATCGAGGCCGAGATCATCCGGATGAACCCCAACGTGGCGATCACCGCGCTTTCCACCGGCGACGTGGATTACTGCCAGCTCTTCGGCGCCGTGGTCGGCGGCGCCATCGCGGGACTGCCGGTACGGATCGTTGCCGGCTACCTGGACAACTGGCCCATGACGCTCATCGCGCAGCCGGAGTACAAATCGCTCAAGGAGCTCAAGGGCAAGACGCTCGGCATCAGCAGCTTCGGCGCGACGCCCGATGTGGCCGCGCGGTTGATGATCAAGCAAGCCGGCATCGATCCGGAGAAAGAAATCAAAGTGATCGCCCTGGGCTCGGATGCCGCGCGCTTGACCGCGCTCAGGCAGCGCGTGGTCGACGTGGTCGTGATTTCCCCGCCAGCCGACGCCCAGATGGAAAAACAGGGCTATCGCATTCTCGCCCGCGCCTATGAGCTATTCAGCTTCCCCTATCTCGGCCTGGGCACGAACACACGGAAAATCAAGGAACGGCCCGACGAGATCCGCCGCGTGATCAAAGCGACGATCCGCGCCAATCGTTTCATTCGCGACAACCGTGACGAAGCGGTGCACATCTTGATCGGCTGGGGCAAAGTCGAGCGAGAGTTTGCTTACGCGTCCTACGATGCCCTGCGGAATTTATTCAATGCGGACGGCGGCGTGCCCGAAGACGGACTGAAATTGGTCATCGAGCAAACCCGGCGCAGCAACAAAGTCGCCCGTGAGGTCGCGCCCGGCGAAGTCGTCGACCTGAGTTTTCTCCGCGAGGCGCAGGCGGAGCTGGGAATCAAATCAAGGTGAAGGCCGAAGAGACTCAAGATTCGGTTGTTTCAGCGGCCCTAACGGCTTGAACGTTTTAAACGAATTGAACAAATTCAGGAGCGACTATGATCATCGACTGGCATGCCCACGTTTATCCGCCCGAACTGGCCAGGGAGCGCCGCTGGGGCGGCACCACGCCGCTGACCATCGAGAATCTTTTGGAGGCCCACGAGAAAGCGGGCATCGATCGCTGCGTGGTCAGCAATACGATCCACTATCTCAAAGACAAGACCAACGAGGAATCTCTGTCCTTCCTGCGCCGCTGGAATGAATACGCCGCGGAGATCCAGCAGAAATATAAGGATCGCATCATTGTTTTCACCAGCACCCTGCCCTGCGGCGGCGCGCCGTTCACGAAGGAGCTGGAGCGCGCAGTGGTGGAATACGGCCTTCACGGCGTGCTGATCAATTCGAGCCACCAGCACGCGTACCCGGACGACGATGAGGCCCAGCCCTTTTTCGAAATGGTCGCAGGCTTGCGAATTCCAGTGATGATGCACGCGCCCTCGGTCGGCTACGGCGAGGAGCGCATGCGCGACTACCGCTTGGCCTCCAGCGTCGGCAGGCCCTTCGACGAGTGCCTGAGCATCGCGCGTCTCATCGTGCGCGGCGTCTTCGAGCGCCATCCCGACGTCAAATTTGTCGGCTGTCATCTTGGCGGCGGCATCTGCGACGTGATCGGCCGCATGGATTACGCCTACGAGCTCGGCGACCTCGCCTCCGGCCTCGGCTCCTATGAGCCCATGCTGATCACCAAACGGCCGAGCGAGTATCTAAAAGCGCTTTACATGGACACGGTCGCCTATCATCCCCCCGCGGTCCTGTGCGCCTACCACACCGTCGGCGCCAAACATCTGCTTTTCGGCAGCGACGCGCCGCCGCTGTTGCCGCTCCTGCCGCGCGCCAAGAAAATCATCGAGGACCTGCCCGTCACAAGCGCCGAGCGCGAGGATATTTTCGCGAACAATGCGGCAAAACTGCTGCGGCGCGGCTGAGCCTTGCTTTTCCGGTGTCTGTGATTTGACGTCTGACGCGGACTCGATTAAATGAAAGCCCAGTATTTTCCATTTGGAGGGCGGATGTTTCACGGAATCTCGTTGCGGTTGCTTCTATTGACGGCCCTGATTCTCGCAGACACTGCGATATCTATTCCCGTGGCGTCGGCGCAGTCGCAGAGCGTTCAGGCTTTTCGCGAGCTGCTCGAGCGCAGCGAAAAGGAGAAAAAGGGGCTGACCTTCTATGTCCGGGGACAAACGATTTCCGGCATCGTGGTAAAAATTATCGGTAGCGAAGCCGTCGAAGTCCGCAATCAAACTTTCAGCAGAGTCATCATCAAGATCGACAGCATCGACGCCCTGGCGATCAATTGACAAATTTCGCGATAGAGCACAATCTATAAAGTCAGGGAGAAAAAATGAGCCTATCCTACGACGATCTGATCGAGCCGACGATTGTGAAGCAGGTCTCAAAGAGCGTGGCGTATTGCCGCTGCACCCGGACAAAAAATCCGCCTTTCTGCGACGGTTCCCATGAGGGGACGAATATTCAGCCGCATATTCTGGAATTCGATGAGCCGACCACCATCGCCATATGCCGCTGCTGGAGATCCAAAGATCACCCGTACTGTGACGGCACCCATGGACGGCTGGTGAAACCCAAGGAGCGCCCGCCGCGCCCGCAACCCAAGCCCGCCATCTAGTGTAGTGACTTTTAAATGAAGGTACTTATGGCTCGCCAGAACAAAGGCGGAAATTTTCGAACAGGGGGAAGAATAGGCTCTCGCCAAGGCGCAAAGCACGCCAAGTTCGGAATAATTCGATAGGAAATCTTA
>CAMLCX010000637.1 GCA_946478635.1 uncultured Pseudomonadota bacterium | reverse complement strand
CAAAGATCGCTTCCTGACGATCGCCTCGAGAAGTCACATGATAGAGTGCGCCGGCGTACTCGATGCGCAACGGACGAGCCATGATTGTACATTACAACACGCGTGGATGATGATGCAATACTAGACCTGACCCCTTCCTGCTTCTTTCTCGAAGGTCTCTTGTACTTGTTGACGCAAGATTGCTCTTTTTCCGGCTACTACTTTTTGCCGCCGGTCGTTTGGCGAATGAAAAATAGAGAACTGGGTACTGGAACGCGTCGTACAAACTTATCTAACAGTCAAAATATGGGTTTCGCCATGGACACGGCTACGCGGCTTGTCCTTGACCACAATATCGACATCTTTGTCGAGGCGATTCAGGAAACGGCAGAGCCGATCGAGCGAGAAGTTTTTCAGTTGTCCCCGTATAAGCGCCGATACTTTGGGCTGGTCAATGCCGAGAATCGCCGCCGCGGCGGTTTGGTTGAGGCCTCGCTCGCGGATGATCTCGACGATCTGCATGGCCAGCTTCGCTTTCGCCAGATGCTCTTCGGGATTGGCAAATTTCAGATCGACAAAAATATTATCGGTACCGTATTCAACGGGTTCAGGAGCGCGTCGTTTGGTCATAGTCATTTTCTCCGGTTCTTTTCCATCTCAATCGCCTGCTTGAGGCGGCGTTCAACCAGTTCGAGATCGGGCTTCGGCGTAGCCATTCCCGACTTCGATTTTTTCTTGAAAACGTGCAGCACGTAAATCCATTCGGCAAAGCGGACGGTGTAAACGGCGCGATACGTAGCGCGGTTGTAATCGACGACGATCTCTTGGACACTGGCGCCGCCAAAGCCTTTCAGGGGTTTGACTTCAGGTGGCATCCTGCCGCACTGCACCTGAAACAGGATGAACCCGACCTCTTTTTGCACCGCCTCCGGCATCGCCAGCAGGTCTTTCTTGGTAGAACCAATCCAGGCAACGGGTTTAACGGTGTCAGCCATCGTCACATCATGCCGGAACGAGCATAATGAGACAAGGGGGATATTCAAAGCCGCCGACTGCTATCAACACTTTGCCCGGATGACGGGGCTAAAATCGTAGCGACACTCTGGATCTGCGGCCTGGCCTATCAATTATTCCAGTCTTGTTCAAAGGCGTAGCCTTTGTTTCTTAGTTGTCCCGACTGAGATGTGAAGCCGATGAAGCATCTCTTCGGCGACTGCGCTTTCCACGGGGTCTGCGCGTGATCAAACACGCCGATTACATCTTCGCGGGTCACAGCCACGCGGATCATATTGCCGACATACCGTTCATTGCGAAAAAGTTTGGCTCCAAGGTCATCGGCTCACGGACGACGACAATCATCGCTCTACCCGCTGCCGTTGTTTTCGGGAAAGAGCCCCTGCATTCCCTTGACCGCGGCCGTTAGGGGTACGACTTCCACATTGTTGGTTAGATGATACCGCTGCGGCCCCGGATAGATCACGGCGATTCGTTCCAGCTTCAAATCATCGAGCGCGATCCCACTGGCGCGGCCCAAGTAAACAGACCACCCGACTCCACTCAAGAGTGCGTTTTAGACGGTCAAAGAGCTGAGGCTGTTCCAGCATTCCGACGCACCATGAAAATCCACCAGCAATAGCTGAAATTTCATGGAGATAGAATTTTGGCTTATGAATCAACAAGTTGTAATGAGGACTAGATGCGGCTTTGAGTCGTAGGCGCCTGGAATCCTCTGCCTTTCATGGTAATCACGCGAGCCATGAATGAAAAAGGAAACCGGTGTTCATGTAGTTACGCATCCGCGTCGTGTTGGAAGAGTCCGTTGAGGTTCTTGCCGTGGCCGTGATTGGCTGAGCCGTTATCAAGCGCGCGCTGAAACTTGAAAGAGATGACTCGCGTAAAGTAGGTCCTCAGTCCTTCAAAAGGAAACTGAATTCTCGATTCTCGTGTCTCTTGTTTCTCGACGTTTCTTTCAGACTGTTGCGACGTAGAAGTTTGAACCTTCACTTGTCTCTCCCTAAAGTGTCTTTTATCGTTTGGGCGGCAGTTGGTGCGCGACCGCCGCTTGTTTCTTGTGTCGTGATTTGTTGATAGTTGATTATCAATGCTGTCGACTAAAAAGCTTTTCGCAATACTTCTGCTACAGTGCTTGTGCTTACAAGCACTGACCCCAACGAGCGCCCAAGCAGCGGCTGCCGATGCGAACGAGAAGGCACTAACTCTCAAATGGCTCGGCAACGCGGGTTGGGAAATTCAAATCGGGCAGACGGTCATTCTTATCGATCCATTTTTGACGCGCGGGTTAGCCAGTGCCGGCAAGGAGTGGAAGACTGACGAAGAGGCGGTGCTGAAAACGATCAAGCGCGCCGATTACATATTTGCTGGGCATAGCCACGCGGATCATATTGCCGATATTCCGTTCATCGCGAAACAATTCGGCTCCAAGGTCATCGGCTCGCAAACGACCACGAATATCGCGCTGACTGGCGGAGTCGATAAATCGCAGCTCATCACGATCAGCGGCGGAGAGAAATTAGACTTCAAAGAATTCTCGGTACAGGTGATCGAAAGCGAGCACGGCGTGTTGGTTCGGAGCGGCAGGAGGCGCCGGCCGAAGTTTGAAGAAGTTACCAAGCCCTGGTCCGGGCCGATCATGGGCGACGCGTTTGTCGAGGGCGGCAGCTATCTTTACTACTTCACCTTCGGCAATCACCGACTTCTGCACCAAAGCACCGGCGGTTTCATCGAAGACAAGCTCGCCGGATTACGCCCCGGCATTGCCCTTCTATATCCGATGGCACGTGATGATACGGCGACCATGCTCAAAGCATTGCAACCCAAGACCGTTTTCGTCCATCACTTCGACGAATGGCGAAATGCTTTTCCCGAAGGAATGCCAGAGTCAAATGCGCGCCGGGCCCAGCGCTTCGCGCGGGACGTGAACGCGATCGACAAACAGATCAAGATGGTCATCCCCAAGTATTTCGAGCCCCACTCTCTCGAATAGCACGTCAATATACGATTGGCGCGGTCATG
>CAMLCX010000636.1 GCA_946478635.1 uncultured Pseudomonadota bacterium | reverse complement strand
GTATTGGGGTTCTTCGTTCCATAGATCATCCACGCACAAGTATTTTCAAAGGAGATCACGAAGGGCACGAAGGGTTCGGGTAACTCGGATAATCTAAAACTCCGACCTTCGTGCTCTTCGTGTCCTTCGTGGTGAATATGTTCTTCCTTCTATTGATTGCGGCTCCACCGCGGTTGGTTTATTTTAGCTAGTTTTTGTGCGTAGAATGCCGTGATTCAAAAACGAGGCGTAAAATAATTCATGGCTGACTACATCAAGGAACACTACTATTTCCCGCTGACCCAGAAGAGCGAGCACAAGCCGCTCAAGGGCGTGCGGGTGATCGACGCCGGCAACATGGTGGCGGCGCCGTTTGCGACGGTCCTGCTGGCCGACTTCGGCGCGGATGTGATCAAAATCGAGCACCCTAAATATGGCGATGGCCAGCGCAAGCTGGAACCGATCATGGACGGCATCCCGCTGTGGTGGAAATCGGTGGCGCGCAACAAGCGCTGCATCACCCTCGATCTCGGCAAGCCGGAGGGCGCGGCGATTTTCAAGCAGCTGGTCAAAGGCCAAGATGTGGTCGTGGAAAATTATCGCCCCGGAACTTTCGAAAAGTGGGGCATCGGGCCTGATGTCATCCGCGCCATCGATCCGCGCATCATCATGCTGCGCATCTCCGGCTTCGGCCAGACCGGGCCCTACAAAAATCGCGCGGGATTCGGCCGCGTCGCCGAGGCGATGAGCGGGCTTACCAATTTGATCGGCGAGCCCGACGGGCCGCCGATGTCGCCGGGTTATCCACTCGGTGACTTGATTGCGGGAATTTTCGGATCGCTCTCGATCATGATGGCGCTCTATCATCGCGATCTTCGGGGGGGTGAAGGGCAGGTGATCGATCTCGCGCTCTTCGAAGCGGTGTTTCGCTTTCTCGATTTCGACCCGATCCAGTACGATCAAATGAAGATCGTGCATAAGCGCACCGGCAACCGCGTGGCTTATGTCGCGCCGAGTTCGATGTTCAAAACCAAGGACGGCAAGTATCTGACCTTGGCCGCGAGCACCCAGGGCGTGTGGTTGCGCCTGGCCGAAGCGATCGGGCGCAAGGATATGACCACCGATCCCAAGTTCATCGACAATCCCGCGCGAGTGGAAAACTCCGTCGAGTGTAACGGCATCGTCGGCGCCTGGATCGAGCAACACAGCCGCGATGAAGTGATCGAGCACTTCGACAAGCACGGTGTGGCTTATTCAGCGGTCTTCGATATGGAAGACGCCTTCCGCGATATCCAATACCGCGCCCGCGAAGCGATGGTGCGCGTGCCCGATCCCGATCTCGGCGAAGCGATCGTGCAGAACGTCGTGCCGAAGTTTTCCGCAACGCCGGGCTCCGTCGACTTCCTCGGCCGCAAGCTGGGCGAAGACAACGAGGAGATCCTCTGCGGCGAGCTGGGTTTGTCCAAAGAAAAGTTGCAGGAACTCAAAGCGGCGGGGATTGTTTAGGTTGTCGCACATTACACTCGGACGTTTGGTTGCCCTCCCGTAAGACTAAGCTCGCAAACGCGTAAGTGAAAAAATCCCCCTCTTTCCCCCTTTGTCAAAGGGGGATGACGGATCAATCGCATACTTGAAGAAGTTCTAGCCGGGGTCACCGAATTTTTACCTCCCTTTTGTAAAGGGAGGCAGGAGGGATTTCTTCACTTCGGACGCTGCGTGTCTGCGAACGGGCGCTACGGTAGAATCTTCTTCGCGAACTCCTGCGCGGGACGACGGACGGCTTTTACTTTGTTCTCGCTTTGATTCTCATATTTTTGAAATTCCTCGATAGTGATGTTGTCTTTTGCCGCTCTGATGCCGAACTCCTCCATCGACTTGGTGTCGACATCGAGGCGGCGGGTCGCCTGGCCTTGTGCTTTGGAATAAATTTCCTGACCTTCTTTGCCGAGCAGCCAGTTGACCAGAACTTTCGTCGCGTTCGGGTGGGGCGAATTCTTGATCGCCACCGGCCCGCCGTTGCCCATGGAAACGTAGGTGCCTTCCTTGATCGGCGGCAGCGGCTTCACCGGCAATCCGGCTTTGACGTAGGAAACAAAACTGTAATAGGTCGGGCCGATGCTGACGGCGATGGTGCCCTTGGCCAGCGCATCGGCGACCTGCCGCCTGTCAACGGCGACGAGAGAGACCTGCTCCATCAATTTTTTTAAATAGGCTTCTCCTTTGGTGGCCCAGAGAAACGCCCATTTGCCGCCCGAAGCGCCGCCTTGCCTGGGGTCCCACAAACCGATCTTGCCTTTCCACTTGGGCTTCAATAGATCGTCGTAGACGCGGATCTCCTCGGCCTTCGCCAAGTCGGTGTTGTGCCAAAGATTGTCCTGCATGTAGGCAAAAGGAGAATAGGCGAATCGCTTGGTGTTATCGGTCCAGATGTGGCCGCCCCACCAATTCTTCGCATCTTTCACTTCCGGCAAGATCCAGTGCGACTCCAGCGGATCCACTGCGCCCATGGGAATCAGGCTGTGCTCGAGATTGTCGAAGGTGCTGATGATCACGTCAAAGTAGCGCACGCCCGCGTGATATTCGTCCGAGATCCTGCGAATGATTTTGGCGGCTGTGCCGGGCACGATCTCGATTGCAAAGCCAAATTTTTTCTTGACCGCCGCTTCGAGGGCGGTGCGGAGCTCTGTGCTTGGGGGAATGCTGATGACGACGTTGCCTTCTTTCTTTGCAGCCTCCAGGCGCTGTGTCCATTCGGTCTGCCATGGAGCCTGGGCGAGAGCAGGGAAGGAGACGAAGGTCGACGACAACAGAATAAGCAGCGCGGCGGACTGGCGAATTGTTTGCTGCGCGAAGCAATAAAATTTTCGAATCACGGTCTGATTACTTTGGCGAAGCGGCGATGTTTTAGGTGTCTGCCCGAACATCGGCGGTCCAAAATCTTCCCTGACCCCTCTTTTTCAAAGAGGGGAATTTGGAAAATTGAATGAACTACCCGCAGCAAGCTGCGGGGTATCACAAGAACGCGACGGAAAGCATCCCAGAGGCGTCA
>CAMLCX010000635.1 GCA_946478635.1 uncultured Pseudomonadota bacterium | reverse complement strand
TTTTCTTCGCCATCTCTAAGGCGTCTTTGACTGACATGTTACTTTGCTCCTCTCCTTACTGGTGTTTATTAAGCTGTAAGCCAAAATTTGTTATCACATTCCAAATGCCAGGGCCACCCTCATTCATAGGCTCGCTCATTGTGCTGGCTCAAATCCAAGCCCATTCGTTCCTCGTCGAGCGCTACGCGCAGGCCCATGATCCCTTTCACAATTGTTAGCAGAATGTAGGTTCCCACCATTGCGAGTACCAAGGTCGCGACTACCGACACGAATTGCACCCCTAGCTGGCCAGGGTTGCCGAAGAAAAGACCGTCATTACCGGCGGGATTGATTGCTTTGGAAGCGAACAAGCCGGTTGCCAAAGCTCCCCAGGTTCCACCGACGCCATGCACGCCAACAACATCGAGCGAATCGTCGTATCCAAGCTTCGGTTTCAAACCGCAAGCAATCGAACACAGAATGCCGCCGACAATGCCGATTAGGATGGCAGAGCAGGGCCCGACAAAACCCGCGCCCGGAGTAATCGCGACAAGTCCGGCGACGGCGCCGCTGGCAGCTCCTAAAACGGTTGGCTTATCTCGAAGAATCCAATCCATGGCGAGCCATGAGAGCGCTGCAGCCGCAGCGGCGAGGTGGGTCGCGACAAATGCAGATGTCGCCAATCCGTCCGCGGCAAGCGCGCTGCCGGCATTGAAACCGAACCAACCGACCCATAACAAGCCGGCGCCGATGACGCTAAAGGGCAAATTGTGCGGCGGCATGGCCTCCTGGAGATAGCCGATACGTTTGCCGCACATAATTGCCGCGACGAGAGCCGACGCGCCCGAACTAATGTGCACCACCGTGCCGCCGGCGAAATCCAAGGCACCCAATTCGCGTATCCAACCCTTCACGCCCCAGACCCAATGGGCGAGAGGGTCATAAATGAAAGTAGCCCAGAGCAAGATGAAGACTATGAACGAGCTGAACTTGATACGCTCGGCGAACGCACCGGTGATCAATGCCGGCGTGATCACCGCGAACATCATTTGAAAAATCATGAATGCGCCGTGTGGAATCGTCGCCGCGTAGTCGGCGTTAGGTTCGGCACCCACACCTCTTAGACCGAGCCAGCCTAGATCGCCGACTATGCCGCCGATATCGACGCCGAACGCAAGGGTGTAGCCCCACAGCGCCCATTGAACACTAATAAGAGCGACAATGATGAAACTATGCATAATAGTGCCGAGCACGTTTTTGCGCCGCACCAAGCCGCCGTAGAATAGAAACAGACCGGGAATTGTCATCATTAAAACTAGTGCCGAGGAGGTGAGGATCCATGCCGTGTCGCCCTTATCTATTTTCGCCGGTGGTGCGGGCGTGGGACTGGACCCGGGCGCTGGAGTAGCAGCGGCGGGCGCGGGAGGCGCTGTCGGTGGCGTCTCCTGCGCTATGGTAAGAGTTGCAATGGATAAACAAACCGAGAAGACGAACACCGAAACCAAAGACAAACCTTTATATTGGGCCACGACAAACCTCCGATAGTTTCTGCGCAACAATTGAGCAAAAATAAGGAATGCAAAGCAGTCCCGGTAGCTGTGAGCAACCGATGTGCCAGTACCAATAGAAAAGAAAAGGTAATGGAATTAATGATTTAAAGAAGAACGTTACAGGGGTATTCAAGTTGGTCTGCCTATAATACAGGCAGGCGCATAAATACTAGGCAAGATGATCTAATGTCGGACGATTCTATGCGGGGTTTTCAATTTCCTGCGGCAATGCGAAATGGACGTTTTCTTCGATGCAACCAAGATGGCTGACTTCCGCGCCAAAACCCTTGAAATAGTCGGCCGCCTCCTGCACCAAACGCTCTGGCACGGAAGCGCCCGAGGTAATGCCGACCCGTTTAGCGCCGACCAACCAGGTCGGATCAATAGCGTTATGATCGTCGATCAAATAGGCCGCACAGCCCTGAGATCTCGCGACGTTGCAAAGCTGGTTCGAATTTTCACTGTTGCGCGAGCCGATGACCAGCACCACATCGACTTCGCGGCTAAGTTGCTTGACTGCGTCTTGACGGTTTTGCGTGGCGTAACAAATATCTTCCTTCGCCGCTGTAACAAGGTTGGGAAATCTTTTTTTCAGAACCTCGATAATTTCCCGCGTATCGTCAACACTCAGGGTGGTTTGAGTTAGCGCGACAATTTTTTCGGCTTCCGGCACAACCACCCGCGTAGCATCATCAACGCTCGCTACAATTTTAATTCGCTCGGGAGCTTCGCCGCTCGTGCCGACAATCTCATCGTGGTTCTCATGACCGACGAGAATAATCCAATAACCCTGGGCGGCGAATTTACGCACCTCGCGGTGAACTTTCTCGACTAATGGGCATGTGGCATCGATGATCACTTGCAAGTGTTTTTGCTTCGCTCGCTCCCATACATCCGGCGCCACGCCATGAGCGCTGAAAACCAACCGGGTACCCGCAGGCACTTCATCGATCGATTGTACGAAGTGGACCCCACGCTTGGAAAAATCGGCGACGACGTGTTGGTTATGAACAATCTCGTGGAATACGTAGAGTGGCGCGCCGTGGCGCGCCAGGGCCCGCTCGACACTCTCGATCGCCATTTCGACACCGGCGCAGAAGCCGCGTGGTTTGGCTAATATGACTTTTTCGATCGCCATGGTGTCACTGCAAAGTTTGGAGGAATACCATCTCGGAGTCAATTCCCGGTCATTTCAAGCGGATCAATGCAGCAGGGTAATCACGGCCTGCCCCGCGGCTGACGCCCCGTTTAACGGAACAACCGGCCAATTGGGCGACCTGCCAAGCAATCGAATAAGATAAGGTCCGATATCACCGGCCAGCAAATCATCCTGCGGGATAAACTCCGCGGTCGCGAGATCGTTCAAAGCTCGAACCAAAAAGGGATACTCCGCAAACGCCCCACGCTCCGTATATAGAACCGGCAGCCGGTGCGCGAGCAGATCGGCAACAATGCCGTAACCGGGCTTCGTGACGATTGCATCGACCGCCCGAAGCAAATCCTCGTAAT
>CAMLCX010000634.1 GCA_946478635.1 uncultured Pseudomonadota bacterium | reverse complement strand
CATTCGGGGGTGACGCCTTTGGGATATTCTCCGTCGCGTTCTTGTGATACCCCGCTGCTTGCGGCGGGGTTCTTCATTAAAAAAACTCACGAGCATCTTTTGGTCAGAAGGCGAACCATCTTTAGGCGAGGGATTTCAAGCAGCTCGAAGTGGGATTAATAAAATAAGTATATTCGCTATTGCGAATATACTTATTTTACGGTAGTAATTTATCCGTTGACAAGGATTAGCACTCATGCCGGATACTCTGCGGCAATTTAAGGCCAACATTTTCCAGGCGTTAGCCCACCCCACTCGGATCGCCATCATCGAGGTTCTGCGCGACGGCGAACTACCCGCTGGGGCGATTATCGAACGGTTGGGGATCGAACAAGCCAACGCTTCGCAACACCTCTCGATCTTGCGCGTGAAACAGGTTGTCAGCAGCCGCAAAGAAGGCAATCAAGTTTTTTATTCGGTGCGCGATCCGCTGTTGATCGAGGTATTGGACATCATGCGGCGATATTTTCAGGCACATGTCGAGGAAGCTCTCTCCATGCTCAGGGAAATAGACCGATCCGATAAGGAGCGTGCCTAGCGATATGCCCAAGCTTCACTCGATGACCTCCAGGCACATCGATCATTTTGTCGGCAGACGCCCGGGAGATCGCCTGTTTATTTCACGCATTTCAAAACCAGACCCGGGTCACCGAAGGGACGGCTCAACAAGCGGAAACTCGAATTGGCCGTGGAAACCTGACTCAAACGCTTGAACACAAAAAGGGGGTGCGAATCATGAAGGCGGACCGCAAATTGAGGCTTATTTTGGACAAGATTTATCGCCGTGAAAGCTTGCTCCGCAGTGATCTGCGAAATCTCTATTTCACATGCATGAACTTTTCCGGTTTGGATCTTCGTGAGACCAATTTTGAAGGCGCTCGATTGAGTCGCGGCATATTGGACAGCAGTGATCTGACCAAGGCCAACCTGGCGAATACAGACCTGACAAATGCCAGTTTTCAGAAGGCCAATCTCACCGGAACCGTCTTTCACAACGCTATCGTGAGTGGCGCCAATTTCACCGGTGTAAAGGGACTGAGCCCGGAAGTAAAAACTTATCTCAAAAGCAAGGGAGCGGTGGGGCTCTAGCGGAAATAATTGCCCTCGCTCTGCGCCAGGAAGCTTAACATTACAATCTCACGCAGCTTTTCCCCGCGGACCTCTGCGACCGCGGGCTATTCATCACCACCACCACTTCCTTTGGGCAACTTTTCAGAATTCGCGGAAACAAGCCGGTGGTGAGTTCAGGAACATAGAACTGATGGCCTCATTGTTTGGGTATATCTTGAAAACGCCTGTCGTCACCGAATCCGTGAAGCCGGGCAATGACACGCAAATTGAAATCATCGTCCGACAAATCGACGAGCGCGCCCGCAAACACTTCGGCCGCTCCTTGCATATTCGACAGGTCGACGCCGGCTCCTGCAACGGCTGCGAGTTGGAAATCGGTGCGCTGAATAGTCCGTATTACGACCTCGAACGATTCGGCATAAACTTTGTGGCTTCACCGCGCCATGCCGATTGTCTGCTCGTGACCGGTCCGGTAACGCGCAACATGGCGGACCCGCTCAAGCGCACCTATGACGCGACACCCGCTCCCAAGATCGTTGTGGCCATCGGCGACTGTGCGCACGATTGCGGCGTCTTCGCGAACGGCTACGGAGTCGCCGGCCCGGTATCTTCAATCTTGCCTGTCGACGCTGTCGTGCGCGGCTGTCCTCCGACGCCTCGGCAGATCTTGCTCGGCATCTTCGCCGCTCTGGAAAAACAGCCTTGAGACTCCAGTCCCAACCCTGCTTTGGCATCAACATCGATGAGCATTGATTCAACGCTGATGGTCGATTTGTTCCTTGTCACCTTCGCCTGTTTCGGCGCGGGCGCCGTAGGCGCACTGATCACCGCGCGCTCGCCCGCTCTCACCCGATTAGTGGCAAACGGATGCGCGTTGGTTGGCGCCATCGCTGCAAGCGCATTGGCTGTGGCCGGCCTCACCGGCGGGAGTATGGAGCTTAACGCTCCCGATTTGCTACCGATCGGTGGTGCCGCCTTTGGCATCGACCGCCTCAGCGCGTTTTTCGTCGCGGTGATTGCCCTCGGTGCGATCCCCACCGCGCTATACGCGATTGGCTATACCCGGCAGTACGCCGGCAAACATTCTCTTGCGGGAATGGGATTCGGCTTTAACATCTTTGTTGCGGCGATGATGCTGGTTCCGCTGGCGCGCAACGTTCTCACCTTCCTCGCGCTTTGGGAGCTGATGTCGCTGGCGTCGTATTTTCTCGTGATCACGGAACACGAGCGCGAGGAGACGTTGGACGCGGGTTGGGTTTACTTCGTGATGACCCACGCGGGATTTGCCGCCTTGTTGACCGGCTTCCTGCTGTTGGCGCGCGCCACCGGGACAATGTCTTTCGCCGAATGGGGTGCGGCGGCGGCCAAGCTCGAGCCAACCTCACGCAACTTGATTTTTATTTTGTTCGCGCTGGGCTTCGGATCGAAAGCGGGCGTCGTTCCGTTGCATGTCTGGCTGCCGCGCGCCCATCCTGCGGCGCCGAGTCACGTCTCCGCGTTGATGTCCGGCGTGATGATCAAGCTCGGTGTGTACGGACTGGTGCGCGTCGCTTTCGATTGGCTGGGAACCGGGCCGGTGTGGTGGGGAGGGACGATGCTCATCGTGGGAGCGGTCTCGGCGGTGCTTGGCGTGTTGTACGCTCTGGTCGAGCATGATTTGAAACGGCTCCTCGCGTATCACAGCGTCGAAAACATCGGCATTATCTTGCTTGGTCTGGGCGCGGGAATGTTGTTCCAGGCGCATGGCCTGGAAGCGTTCGCTGCGCTCGCGCTAATTGCCGCGCTGTATCACACGCTCAACCATGCGGCATTCAAGAGTCTGCTCTTTATGGGCGCGGGCGCGGTTGTGCACGCGACTCATACGCGCAACATGGAAGAGCTGGGCGGCCTCATCAAACGCATGCCGCAGACCGCCGCGTTCTTTCTGGTCGG
>CAMLCX010000633.1 GCA_946478635.1 uncultured Pseudomonadota bacterium | reverse complement strand
AAAATTCCCTGGGCTGGATTACGAATTACATGCACGGCGGAGTGACGGCGCTGATTTCCGCCGGCGAGCTGCATCTGCCGGGTCTTCCGCTTCCGCCCGACGCGCGCACGGCGCTGTCCGTCGCCATCGTCACCAGGAGGTGCTACGACAACCTGCGTCCCTCGGGCGTCAAAGTGCACGCCGGCACGCTCCTGCTCGTTCCAGGGTTCAGCGAAAAAGATTTCGACGAGATTTATGCCCTGGGCATCAAGCTCGTGAAATTCATTTTTTACGACTACAGCCTGCTGCCCAACGGCGAAGCCGCACGCTACGTCAACTGGGCCCATGCCCGCGGCATTAAAGTCAAGATTCATTCCGGCGGCGTGTCGCGCTCGGGGGTGAGCCAGGTGGCCGGGTTCGACATGGTGCAGAAAATCAAGCCCGACATCATTGGACATATCACCGGCGGCCCGATTCCCATGCCGGAGGAGGACATGATCCGCATCGCCGCTGAAACGGAATGTTTTATGGAAGTCTGCACTTCGGGAAACTATCGGCTGGCGCTCAGTCTCGCCCGGGTGGTCAAGTCAAAGGGCCTGCATCACCGGGTGCTGATCGGAACCGATACGCCGGGCGGAACGGGCATCGTGCCGCGCGGGATTTTGCGCGAGATTGCTTTCCTGTCGTCGGTCGGCGAGATCGAGCCGGAAAAAACCATCTGCATGGCGACCGGCAATGTCGGCCGCGCCCATGACTTGAATCTCGGTATTCTGGAAGAAGGGCGTCCCGCTGATATTGTTTTGATGCACAAGATCACCGGGTCGGTTGCCAAAGACGCGCTGGACTCGTTCGCCAAGGGCGATCTGCCGGGAATTTCCTACGTGATTATCGACGGTGTTGTGCAAGTCGCCGGCCGCAGCCAGCAGACGCCGCCGCCGGAACGCTTGGCAAGCGAAAGTTGTTGTTGACCGCGGTCGATTGCCTGACATGTCATTTCGAACGGAGTGAGAAATCCAATTTCTTCGGCTGCTCGGAGCATTACAGCGAACATAAGAGGTCGTTTTAGTGAGTACTTTTGAATTTGGCGTAGGGCTCTTTCCCACCGAGCCGTTACAGAAAATGATTCACCTGGCCAAGGTGAGCGAAGAGTCGGGCTACAGCCATATCTGGGTCGGCGACTCGCACCTGATCTGGCGCGAGGCCTACGTCAACATGACCGCGATGATGCTCAACACCACAAAGGTCAAGTTCGGCACCGGCGTCACCAACCCTCTCACGCGCCATCCTTCGGTGCTCGCGAGCGCTTACGCGACGCTCGAAGAATACGCGCCCGGGCGCATGATCGTCGGCATCGGCCTCGGCGACAGCTCGGTGGAAACCATGGGCTTAAAGCCGTCTACCCTCGCCAACTTTGAAAAATCGCTCGCTCAAATGCGCGAGCTTTTCGCCGGCAAAGAAGCGCAGCTGCCGAGCGGAAAAATCCATTTGCTCCATCCATGCAAAGGTAAAGTGCCGATCTATGTCGCCGCCAGCGGGCCGAAAATGCTCGAGCTCTCCGGACGCATCGCTGACGGCATCATCATCCTCGTCGGCGTCGCCGACGAATATATCGCGCACGCGCAAGAAAAAATCGCCGCCGGCGCCAAGGCGGCGGGGCGCAAGCTCGCGGACATCAATCTTGTCCTCTGGGTTCCCTGCGCGGTTTCCGACACGGCGCCGGCGAAAGACGCCGTAAAAGCCCACGTCGCCCGCGTGGTCGCGCATCCACTGCCTTACGTGCTCGATCCCAGCGAACAAAAAGTTTTGGAAGAGATCCGCAAGACCTACGACTACTACCACCACATGGATCAACAGGCGAACCATGCGGAGGTCATTCCCGACTGGCTGGTCGACAAATTCGCCATCGCCGGCACTGTTGCCGAATGCCGCGCGCAGATCGAGCGCATCAAAAAAACCGGCATTCAACAGATCGCGATTATTCCGTACAGTCCTCCGGGAGGGAGTAGGGAAGAGACGATAAGAGGGTTTGCCAGGGCGATGAGCTAACGGCTGCGCAAAGTCTTCCAGTTGCGAGATCCCATCATAAGAAAAACTGATAATTGCCGTCGATTTCTTTTGCTTAGGAGCAAGTTGCCGCATCTTGCCCGCTTCGATATATTGGATCCACGACATGAAAGCTCTTAAGAGGAAACGGGTCAAACTTGGGCAGTATATCGTTGTCGACCCCGATATTTGTCACGGGATGCCTACGTTTGTCGGAACTCGCATCATGGTCAACCAAGTATTGGAGATGGTTGCCGAGGACGCGCCGTGGGAGGAAATTATCAGAGAATATGACGGCGCGATTCGCCGAGCGGCAATCGCGGAAGCGGTCCGACTTGCGGGTCGCTCATTCTCTGAGAAAAATGCAGTTCGACGTGTTGGTTGATTATTCTCGACGAAAATATTATCGCCAGCCAGCGCGTGCAGTTGCGGATGTGGCGAATTCGTTTCACCCAGATTGGCAAGGAAACCGGGCGTCAAGGTATGAAGGATCTGGATGAAATTATTCCTCTTCTCCACCAATTGCGCCGTCCTACGTTCTTTACACACGATTTAGGTTTCTTCGACCATTCACTTTGTCATAAAAGCTACTCTCTGATTTGTTTGGATATAAGTGCAAAAGAGACCGCTCTTTACATCCGCCGTTGCTTGCGCCATCCAGAATTTCAGGCCGAGAAACTACGACTGGGAAAAGTCATTTTAGCACGTCAAAGAGAGCTGAGTTTTTGGGAAATCGGAAAACCGAGGCTACGGAGAGTAAGCTGGCCAAGGCCGTAGACGGAAGCTGACTGACCTCGGCCATTACAGTTAAAGTTCTCGACGACGCTGAACGTTCTGGTAAGAAGGAGGGAACCTTATGAAAATTGTTCATACGATGATCCGGGTAAATCATCTCGATGAAAGTTTAAAGTTTTATTGCGATGGATTGGGCATGAAACTTTTGAAGAAGCGGGACTACGAGTCCGGCCGCTTCACCAACGTTTTCGTTGGCTACGGCTCCGAAGAAACCGACGCCGTCAT
>CAMLCX010000632.1 GCA_946478635.1 uncultured Pseudomonadota bacterium | reverse complement strand
CGGCTCGCGCCTAACGAATGACCTTGCTCGCCCGCGCCAGCACATTGGGCGGGATGGTGATACCGATTTGTTTGGCGGTTTTCAGATTAATGATCAATTCGAAATAACTTGGGATTTCAACCGGTAGATCTTGCGGTTTGGCCCCTTTGAGAATCCGATCGATGTACCAGGCGCTGCGCTGTCCCAGCCGGTAATTGTCCGCACCGTAGTACAACAGAGCTCCATAATCCGTTACCACGAGAGGACTACAACCGGACAACGCGACCTTTCTTTGACTCGCCGTTTCGGCCATATTCTTATTAAAATCCCTGAAAATCGTGGCGCATATCGGGAACAAACCATCCGTGGCGTCTCTGGAGATCTCCCCGATGGCCTTTTCCACATCACTACTCATCTTGATCGGCTTTTCGATGATGGTTACGCCCAGCTTTGGCGCGATTTTTTGAAGCAGTCTGAGGCTTGCGAAATGAGTCGGATTTTCACCGCGTGCATTGTAAAGCACGGTCACTCTGCGCAAAGGCGGCATAGCTTCCTTAAGCACATCCAACCGCTTGCCGTAGATTTCAGTGTCCCTGTACCGAGCGATTCCAGTGATATTTCCTTCTGGGCGTGCCATTGATTTAACGAGCCCTGCTTGAATCGGGTCGCCGCCGCCGATGAATACGATAGGGATATTTTGTGTAAGTTCCTTGGCAATGAGTGGCGCTGAGGCACCAGTGCTGACGATAATGTCAAATTGCTTTTGTACGTAGGACTGAACAATGGGGCGCAGACCCTCGTAGCTTTTGGCAATTCCCACAGCAAGCAGCAAGTTTTTCCCTTCAATATATCCCGCGTCCTTCAGTCCATCGCGCAGACCACTAATCTCTGAACTCTCAGTGTTTCCCAGCGACACCAGCCCTATCGAGTAAACCCTGCGCGGCTGCGCCTCTACGACCGAGCAAAGCGCAAAGAGCACGGCGCAAAGGGCAAAGCCGACTACTGACCACTGATGACTGACTACTTTCATAGTCACGCCTTTCGCCTCACGGCTCGCGCCTAACGGATGACTCTGTCCGCTCTTGCCAGCACATTCACCGGAATCAGTCACGGCCATAGTCGCGTTGCCGCTCACGCCGGTGATCCGCCCGTTGCCGCTGAATTTCTTCTTTACCCAACGGGTCGTAGTCACACGGGCCGTAAAAGTCGCGGATATCGCCGTCGCTCGGATCCTTCAGCACCGGTCGATCTGAAAAAAGTGTGTTCTCGGTGATCGCCGGGAATTTCAAATGGCAGTATGTGCCGGTGGGGTCGGGAGCTTTGGAGATGATACCTTCGGCCGCCCATGATGGAAAATTTATCGCCCCCAAAACATACACCAACAGCAGAATAGCGGCTAACGCTTTGAACCGATTCATAGGCGCCTGGCTTTCTTTCCCTCAATTCGCAAATTCCTTTGAGGAGTTTCTTCCGTTTTTCCCAATGCCGCAATTTCGAATCACATCAGCCGGTCCACCCGAGCGAGCAGCTTCTGGGCCGATCTGTTGAGCCTTTCTCAGGTTGATCGCCAACTGCCACTTTGTCTCTCGCGTCTCATGCCTTCTTCAGCGAATCGTTCCATCCCTGGCCCACCAGCTTGACACTGGAAGCTTCTGGAAGCTACATTATCGGCGATGAGAGCCGTAGGGTTAAAGGTCCTGAAAAACAAGCTGAGCGAATACGTGCGCCTTGCCCAAGGGGGCGAAACCGTCCTGGTGACCGACCGCGATCGCGTCGTGGCCGAACTGGTGCCGCCGGACAAACATCGAAGTCCGGTGCTCGCCGACGCTTTGTTAGCCGAGGCAGTGCGGCAGGGGCGGATTACCCCGCCAGCTCTTTCAGCCGCCGGTCCGCCGCCGCGCAAGCCGGTGACGTCGTTCCGTAAGCTCAAGCGCGAATTGGACGAGGACCGGAGCGATCGTTGATCTACCTCGACACCTCGGTTGCGCTCGCTCATCTGCTCGCGGAAGACCTTTCGCCTCCTGAAAAACTCTGGCATGAGCCGTTGATCTCCAGCCGGCTGCTTGAGTACGAGGTTTGGACCCGAATTCACGCGCGAAAATTATCAGGATCGCACGCGGATGAGGTGCGTGCTTTGTTGAGCCGAATTGCTTTTGTGGAGCTTTCCCCGCCGGTTCTCGCCCGCGCCTTGGAGCCGTTCCCCAAGCCCGTCCGGACCCTGGATGCTCTTCATCTTGCCGCCATGGACTTTCTTCAAAGGCAAGGACAAGTCGTCAATCTCGCCAGCTACGACGATCGCTTGATCAGCGCGGCCAGGGCGCTGCGGTTCTCGATCTACAAGATGTAGCCGAACCAAGGTCGTTCCCAAACGCAACGCGGGGCGACAAAGCAGATCTGTTCGGAGCATCTTTGCGCACCGTTTAAGGACTGTCTCACGCTTTTCGCCCACCAATCACGCCTTATCGAATCACGCGGTCTGCCCTTGCCAGCACATTCGGCGGAATCGTCAGGCCGATTTGCTGCGCCGTTTTCAGGTTGATCACCATTTCGAATTTTGTCGGCTGCTCGACGGGTATGTCAGCCGGTTTGGCTCCTTTCAGAATCTTGTCCATTTGGATGGCCGCGCGGCGGGTAACGTCCGCATTGTCTGCTCCATAGGAGATAAGCCCGCCGGCTTCGACCCAGTCTTTACTTTCGAATATCGCCGGCACGCGATTCTTTGCCAAGAAATCGAGAATCCGTTTCCGGTGAGCGAGAAGGCTTATATCCATTAACGCGAGGAACGCATCGGGGCGTTCCTTACTCATCGCCTCGAAGACCACTTCCATCTCGCTCGCGTCTTTTAACCCCCGATCTTGCAGCTTAACGCCCAGTGGTCCCGCCGCTTCCTGGGTCGCTTTCGCTTCGACCGCCATGCCGGAATTGCTCTTGTTCCAAAAGATCGCCACCCGCGAAACTTTTGGAAAAATTTCCTTGATCAGCTCCAATCGCTTGGGCCACAGGTCGGCCGAAATCAGAGACATACCGGTGATATTACCGCCCGGGTGTGCGAGGCTGGCGACGATGCCGGAGCGAACCGGATC
>CAMLCX010000631.1 GCA_946478635.1 uncultured Pseudomonadota bacterium | reverse complement strand
CTGCTGTATTCAATCGCGCAGTTTTGGCGGGAACGCGTCCGCTATTAAACAGCGGCTGAAAACAAATTCCGCGCACATGCGGGAACTGCAACCCAAACGCAATCGCCTCCCAAAGATGCGGCAAATTGTCGGGCGTCACCGTCATCGCCAGGGTCACCGGCAATTGGATTTGCCGGCAATTCTCAATGGCCTTCTCCCGTAATTTCCGCAAATCCGCTCCTCGCAAAAACTCCTGACCTTCCTGTTGAGCGCCGTCAAATTGAAGATAAAGCTGGATACGTTTGCGCGCGACCCGCGGCTTGAGTTGGTCGATAAAATTCGAATCCCGGGCGAGGCGCACGCCGTTGGTGTTAATCAAAACGTAATCGATCTTTGGATGTCCCTGAATCCAATCCAGTAACTCGAAGAACTGCGGGTGCAGCGTCGGTTCCCCGCCTGAAAGTTGTAAAATTTCAATGGCTCCTTTTCGTTGAATGACTCCATCCACGCGATTCTGAATCTCTGCCAGCGGAACTGCGTCCACCTCGCCGTGAGGTGAATCGGCGTAACAGGTCGGGCAGGCGAGGTTACACGAATTCACGATTTCAATGAGGGCGAGGCAGGTGGCCAATTTTTCAAATGGCCCGTCGCCGCGGCCCGAAGCATTTCGTCCCAATGTTCCAGCCGGCGCCAAATCGAAGGCCCGAAACGCCGGCAGGTTCGTTCCGCAGGCGCCGCCGTTGCAACACGCGTTGGATTCCTTTCCGCGCGAAAGCCAGTAAAACCGCGCGTCTGACGAAATGCAGTTTGCGATGGAGCCATGCTCCGGGCATTCGCGGGTGAGGAACACGCGACCGCCTTCGCGCCAAACCTCCGCAGCGCAGGCGCGGTGGCAAACCGGGCAACGGCCGGTGGTTCGTTTCAACTGTTCCTTAGTGTTAGCGGTGGCGGTCATAATCTAGAATCTCTTCGGCCAAATGCAGCCGCCAATCAGGAAGGTTTCGGCAAAAATCGCGTAACAGAGTAATCCAAGCGCAAAAGCGCCTGCACAGGCCAGCGGGCTGGATCCAATGCGGGCCGCGGAGTTGCGCATGAGAATTCCGGAGACCAGCGCCGAAATCACCATCACCACCCACAAGAATTGGACACTAATTCCATTAAAGACCAAAAACGGAAGCAACATCGCCATCGCTGCTATGATCGGCAGGTCGAGTTTCGCCCGTTTCGTGACTGGATCGGCGGTAACCCGGTTCACATGCTCCTCCCATGCTTCCTCTGTCCAAACGTCGGGATCAGATTGAACCGCTGCCTGGGGCAAAGCCGCCGCTGTTTGATCCGGTCCGGTTTGTGTCACGACCAGGGAGCGCGGAACCGCGATGCGCCGGCCGCATGCCGGACAATAAATCAAGTTTCCGCAGTAGGCATCATCGCAAGCGATGTGTTGCGAGCAATAACAGCAGGCGAATTTGATTTCGCTCATGAGGCCCGGGTCGGTTCTGTCACCGGCGTCGCCAATCGCGGCCGACGCGGATAGAAAAAGATGTACGCCAGGGTGATGGCTCCGGCCGCAATGATCCCGAATCCCGCCTGCGAAAAGGTGATAGCGCCCATTGCTACGTATACCGCACCCAAAACTGTTTCCAAAGCACCGCGCGCGATGCCGATTTGAATCCACAATCGATGGCGGACCGGGTTTGTCGCCGCCACCGCGTAAGCGGCGCCCAGTGTCAGCAATACGCATCCCCACAAACCGATCAAATAGGACATGGCCTGCGGAAGATCGGTGAAATGAAAAAATGCGCTTACCTGCCGCGGCGCGACAATCAGGCAGCCGCCGAGCAGAATCAGGACCGCTGAATCGAGCACCAGCACATTACGCAACATGGAGATTTTCATAACTCAACGAAGCTGCAAGAGACATCCCGCAAAAACGACACCTACTATCAAGCCGATTGTCGCTAACAGGTAGAGGATGACTTTGCCGACGCCTGCCATGAACGAATGCCCCGCGTCCGGCTCCTTCGCGGTCATCAGCACGAAGAGCCTGCGACAGCGCGGGCAAACCGCTGTGTTCGCGCCAGCCTGCTCCGGCTTAAGCTCCTCGCGGCAATTTGGACACAAAAATGCGTATGAGTCCATGGAAGCGAAGGCACTGTTTGCAAAACCCCGCCCGGCGTCAAAACAAAATGATCGAAAACTGAGCGAGGTTTTGAGATACGATTGTGAAGGAGCGCGCTACAGCTTGATCCTGGCAGCGACCTGGGCGACGTCTTTGTCCCCGCGGCCGGAGAGGTTGATGATGACGAGTTGGTCTTTGGACATTTTGGGGACGCGATCGATGGCGGCGGCGACCGCATGGGAGGATTCGAGAGCGGGGATGATTCCTTCGAGGCGGGCGAGTTTCATGAAGGCGTCCAGGGCGCGATCGTCGGTGGCGTAGGTGTATTCGACGCGGTTTTTGTCTTTGAGCCAGGCATGTTCGGGACCGACGGCGGCGTAGTCGAGGCCGGCGGAGACGCTGTGAGTGAGTTGGATTTGGCCATTTTCGTCCTGGAGGATGTAGGAGCGGGTCCCCTGGAGCACGCCGAGTGAACCGCCCTGGAAACGGGCGGCGTGTTTCTCGGGAAGGATGCCTTCGCCGCCGGCTTCGACACCGAGCATTTTGACAGAGGAATCCGAAAGGAAGGGGTAGAACAGACCGATGGCGTTGGAGCCGCCGCCGACGCAGGCGATGAGTAGGTCGGGCAGTCGTTCTTCTTTTTCCATGATTTGGCGGCGGGCTTCGTCACCAATGATGCGCTGAAAGTTGCGGACCATGACGGGATAGGGATGAGCGCCGTAAGCGGTGCCAAGAATGTAATGAGTGGTCCGAACGTTGGTGACCCAATCGCGCATGGCTTCGTTAACGGCTTCCTTGAGAGTTTTTTGTCCGGCATTTACAGGAACAACTTCTGCGCCGAGCATTTTCATTCGGTAGACGTTCAAGGCCTGGCGCTCGCAATCGACCGAGCCCATGTAAATAATGCACTTTAAGCCGAACATGGCGCTGACGGTGGCGGTGGCGACGCCGTGCTGGCCGGCGCCGG
>CAMLCX010000630.1 GCA_946478635.1 uncultured Pseudomonadota bacterium | reverse complement strand
CCTCATTCAAATTGGAGTGTTGGAGTACTGGAGTGTTGGGGTTGCAAGGATTCCATTACTCATTACTCCAATACTCCATCACTCCGGTTTTTCTCTCACGCATCGATCGTTTGACCGCCATCCACCACCAGGGCGCTGCCGGTGACGAACGACGCTTCGTCCGACGCGAGAAAAAGCACGCCGTAGGCGATCTCTTCCGGACGGGCCACCCGATTGAGCGCTCGATTCAATATGGAAAGCCGCGCTATTTCATCCGGCGGCAGGCCGCTCTCAAACCGCGCGCGCGGCGGCATGCCCCGGTACCGCGGTGTATCGGTAGCGCCCGGGCAAATGCAGTTCACGCGGATGCCCCGCGTTCCATAATCAAGAGCCATCTGCCGAGTCAGATTGATGACGGCGGCTTTGGTCGCGCAATAGGCCGCGTTTTCCTCCGAAGCCAAAATGCCGAATGTGGATGCCGTGTTGACGATGGTGCCGCGCCCTTTGCCGAGAAAGTGAGGCAAGACGGCGCGCGAGCCGTAGTAAATCGAGTTTAGATTCAAATTCAAAATAAACTGCCATTCTTCGTTTTTGAGCTCGCCGATTTTTCCGCGGATGGCGCCGCCGGCGTTATTGTAAAGAATGTGCAGATCGCCGAATTGATCCAGGGTCGCCTGGACGGTTTGTGTCCAATCAGCTTCTCTGGTCGCGTCGGTTTTGAGGAACCGGGCCTCGCCGCCGTCTTGGCGGATCAATTCATCGATGCGCGGGCTCAGCTCATCTTGAATGTCGCAGCAAACGACTTTGGCGCCCTCGCGCGCGAACAGACGCGCGGTGGCGCGGCCGATGCCGCTATTGGCGCCGGTGACGATCGCGATCTTGTTTTCCAATCGGCCCCGCCCCTTGCCCATCATTGGGTGCTCATCGTTCTCTGGGGTCATAAAAGCCTCCTAAAAAGAATCGAAAATTGAAGTCAGGAGAGATTCTCCAGTGGAAACGGCTGGAGAACGCGGAATGGAGAACACGGTGAAAATCATTGGTAAGAATTTTTATATTTTCCCTCCGAACTTGGCAACTTTGCGCCCTGCGGGGGAATTTCCGACTCCGATTGCCTGCACTTTTCAGATCATTTGTGCAAGCTCCGAAAACTTTCAACTATCGGCGCAGGAGGGCCTTAAAGATCTTAGACCGGGGTAGAGATTGTAATATGCTCGCCTCGGGCGATGGCACTGACAATATCGGCGCAGCTGACGATGCCGACCAAGCCATCGCCGTGCATGACGGGAACGCGTTTGATGTTTTGGGTCGTCATCAATCGAGCGATTTCCTCCACGGCGGTCTCCTCGGCGACGCTGATGACCTTCTTACTCATGATCGCTTTCACGTTCTTGCCGTTTTTGGCAACAATGTCGGCTTCAGAGACCACGCCGATGATCTTGCCGTTCTTGCCGGCCACCGGTGCGCCGCTGATCTGATTTTTGATCAACGTCATGGCCAGGTTCTTAATCGACATGGTTGGACTGACCGTGATGATGTCCCGGGTCATTATATCTCTAGCTTGCATTGGACTTTACCTCCGGATGTGAAACTTTAAATTGGTCAAAACCTCTTTCCGCCATCAGCATTGCCAGATCGCCGCCTTGGCCGGTAAAGAAAACCAGACTTCGCGGCGAAGTTACAGCCCTGTCCGGTTGCCGCGCTTGAGATACGCGATATTCGTGCCGTTACTTCCAACCCCTTTGCCATACTGAAAAAGTGTGACTTCCGAATTTTCCGTTCTCAACCTCGCGAAAGCAAAGCCGAGTCCTATTAAAAATAGGAAAATATACTGTCCGTTTTTCTGCGAAAAATAACGGGCTTTTGGGTATTTAGCTGCTGGCATATTCATTGCGCTTCAGTTGGTTCAGCCCGGCTGGTAAATTGATGGGGCGGCTGGATGCCTACCGAGTTGAAGCCATGGAAGATTTTGCGGATGAGCGTTTTGTTTGAACTCATGGCTTCCCCGACAAGCATCTGCAATTAACCTTGAAAAGGCGGGGATAAGGGATTACAAAACACTTGCTCGAGTATTTAAAGGGGAATCCAAAAACTCATGAATAGGCCGGAGCCGTTCGATCCGCTGCGGGAATTTGCCGAGATCGAACGTTTGGTATCAAAAATCTACTATCGATTCTCGCATCTCTTTTTGAACGATCTTGAACTGCGGGATTTCTGGTGGGAGATGGCGCGCGAAGAAGAACAGCATGCGAGCATTTTGGCGGCGTGCAGGGAGATGATCGCAAATTATCAGGAAGAGTCCGTTGATCCCATGATCAGTAGCGTCAAAGCCGACGAACTCACCGGCCGATTGAACGCGTTTCTCAGCCGGGGGACGCGGTCGCTTGGTGTTGAGGAGGCTTTCAGAATCGCGCTTGATATCGAAAGTTCCGAAATCGATGTGATCTACGGTAAATTATTGCAACTGGGCGGTCCGCAGATCGGCAAGACCATGGAAAATCTGGGTGTTCCCGCGAGCGTTCAGAGACAAAAACTCAAGGCGTCGCTGCGGCGCTTCTGTGTTGATCCGGGATTGCTTCGCGCTGGGGAGAGCCTCTGAGCCGCGATTCTTCAATTCGATTCTCTTGACACCTTCACCACGTGCTTTTATCTTGCCGGTGGCCGCGCAATAGCGGCGCGCGTTAAGCGGATCCTGGATGCAACTGAACAACATCATTGGCAAGAGCAAGGCGATTCGTGACGTCTTGGAGCTGGTCAAGAAAGTCGCCAACACGCAAGCGACCGTGCTGATCACCGGCGCCAGCGGCACGGGCAAGGAGTTGATTGCGCTCGCGCTCCACGCCCTCAGTGATCGTGGAGATCGACTTTTTCTGCCGGTCAACTGCGGCGCACTGCCGGAGACGCTGCTGGAAAGCCTGCTGTTTGGCCATATGAAAGGGTCGTTCACCGGCGCGTTCGCCAATCAGGAAGGGTTATTCGAAAAAGCCAAGGCAGGGACCATTTTTCTCGACGAGATCGGAGAACTTCCCCAACACCTGCAAGTCAAATTGCTCCGAGCGTTGGAGGCAAAGGAGATTCTCCCCATTGGCA
>CAMLCX010000629.1 GCA_946478635.1 uncultured Pseudomonadota bacterium | reverse complement strand
GCGACATCAATTGGTGCGGATGATTGACTGAGATTATGAATGGCCTTGGGACATACCTCTGCGAAAATGTACCGGGTTTTCATTGCCACCGAGCCCATAGAACACGTAATGGGTTGTCTTTTGCGACTACTCACCCGAGACACTGGACCCTAGACTCGAGACTCTCGTTACTTCCCCCAAATCTTCTTCACGAACCCTTCTTCTTCCAGCCGCTTGAGGTAACGGTCATTTACATAGGCTTTCGCGTCGATACCCCTGGCTTTCGGGTTACTCTCGGCGATCTGGTCGACCACGGCTTGCATCGCTGCGACTGAGGGATACGGCACGGGTTCGAGTTGTTTGACAAAGTAGTCGTACCCTTCCGCCACCGACTTGAGATTGCTCACTCGGGTAAATTGCGCCAGGGCTTTAATCGAATAATCGCGCTCGGTTTTGAGAACTTTGATCGCTTCGAGATACGAGCGCAGGAAATTCATGACCTTGCTTTCCTGTCTGTCGATGAATCGCTTGCTGCCGAGCAGGCCGGTGTTGAAAAAGGGAATATCCATTTTTACCGAATCCGCCACGACGTTAAGTTTCAGGCGCTCCGCCTCGACGCCGAAGGGCGCGTTGGCTACGGTGCCGTCTACGTTGCCGGATTTGATCGCGGCGATGCGCGCCGGTTCGTCGCCGATTTGCAGGATGGTCGCTTCTTTGACCGGATCGACGCCGAGTCGCTTGAGCATCGCGCGCATGCCGAAATCAGCGGAGGAGCCGTAACGGCTGACGGCGAATTTTTTGCCTCTCAATTGCTCGACACTTTTGATGTCGGGACGGGTAATCAGCTGATAGTTGAGCTTGTCCAGCAATCCGGCGAAATAAACGATATCCGCGCCTTCGAGATTGGCCGCGACACCCGGCGCGCCGCTCAACTGCGACAGATCGAGATTGCCGGAGATCAGCACGTGGATATTCGTCGAGCCGCCGGGGATGTAGATCGTCTCGACGGCCAGGCCGTATTTGGAGAATATGCCGCGATCCTTGGCGATATGCATGAGGCCCGATTGCAAACTGATCGAGCCCTGGCCAACCCGGATTTTTTCCTGAGCCGGGACAGGCGCGGCAAAAGAGAAAACGCTAACAAAGACCAAGAGAGAAATCATTGTTTTCATAGCGCCCTAGTAGCATGAACTTAGCGGCGCGGGCAATGGCGCTACCCGTCAGATTTGCAACACTACAAACATTGATCCAGCCCGCACAGTGTGCAATGTTCGTCAAAAATAGAGCCAAGGAGCCCTCTATGGCAAACGTGACGGTAAAACCTCTCAAAAATGGGCCCTACGAGGTCACCGGCGGCGCCAAGGTGTTGGACTACACCGGCAAGGAGTATGCCGACAGCGCCATCGACCCGATTTATCTGTGCCGCTGCGGCGCGTCGAAGAACAAACCCTTCTGCGACGGCAGCCACAAGGACATTGGCTTCAAAGCGGAAGAGACCGCCAAGTAGAGGGGAGCGGTCAACCCAATACTCCAGCACTCCAATGAGGTTGGAATGGATTGGAGTAATGGAGTGATGGAGTGTTGGAAAGAAATCGGATCGGTTCACGGTGATCTCGGGGAGGAATTCATGCACGGCAGAGTTGCAATTGTCACAGGCGGAGCCAAGGGGATCGGCAGGCATGCGGCGCATACCTTGGCCAAGGCCGGCGCGAAGATCGTGCTCGCCGATGCAGACGTGGAGCGCATGCATACGACACTCGGCGAGCTCAAGAATATGGGCCGCGACGCCATCGCGGTTCCAACCGACGTGCGCGATGAGAAGGACGTGCGCCGGTTGATGCATGAGGCGGTGGAACGCTTCGGTCAAATCGACGCCCTGATCAATGACGCCGGCATCGTGCCGCATTTCAATTGGGGCATCCCGCGCTGGCCGCGCGTGCGCAATTTGAGCAAGGATTTTTGGGACAGCGTCATTCAGACCAACTTGGGCGGCACTTTTCTTTGCACCAAGTATGTCGTGCCGTTCATGGAAGAGCGGCGCTCGGGAAATATCGTCAATCTTTGGGGCGGCGGACGGCCGGAAAATCACGGCGCGTCACCCTACGTCGTCAGCAAAGATGCGATTCGAACATTCACGCGCTTCGTCGCCGAAGAGGAGCGCGAATGGAATGTCTGCGTCGTCGCCTTCAGCCCCAAACAAGCCATCGCCACGGAGGACGCGCCGGAGGAAGCGCGCAAGCGGCTCCCCGGCCCGGAGACCCTCGGCAACGGTTTTGTCCTCGCCGCTCAAGCGGGGATGGAGTTAACCGGCAAGACCGTCGAGCATCGCGACGGCAAGCTGGTGGCGGTGGACTAACGAACGGCGGCGGGGTGTCTCATGAATATGAATTCGTGACCACCCTCAAACGTCATTCCGGCCAAGCTGGCGTTAGCTAGCGCGAGCCGGAATTCAGGGCTTCGAAGGTCCGCTAGTTTCCCGCTTCCGCGGCAATGACGATGGAGACCCTAGCGATTGTTTGTGAGACGAGAAATTAGTTTTGCGTTTGGCGTTTTGTGTCCTATCGAATAATAAAGGAGGTCATCATGGAAGCCGTCGCACTGACAAATCATGATCTTGAAATCGAGGACGTCGAATATCTTCGTCATGGCGACGCGCCCCTGCTATTGCGCCTTTTCAAACCGTCCGGCGCCGGGCCTTTTCCGCTGGTCGTCGAACTTCACGGCGGCGCCTGGTGCCGCGGCGACCGGGCCAACGATGATGCGCTGAATGAAGCGCTGGCGAAAAGCGGTGTCGTAGTGACAGCGCTGGATTGGCGCATGCCACCCGTCGCATCGTATCCCGCTTCTTTGATGGACATCAACTACGCGATACGCTGGCTCAAGGCTCGCGCCGGCGAGTTGCGCAGTCGCCCTGACCTGGTCGGAATTATGGGAAGCTCGAGCGGCGGACACCAGGCGATGCTCGCCGCCATGCGGCCGCGCGATCCCCGCTATGCGGCGTTACCGCTTGCCGAGTCTACTCAACTCGATGCGAGCGTGCGCTGCGCCATCCTGTCGAACGGCAATCCCGAGATGCTCGAGCCGATGG
>CAMLCX010000628.1 GCA_946478635.1 uncultured Pseudomonadota bacterium | reverse complement strand
CCCGCCTTAACCGGGTCTCCGGTGGCGCGCATAATGATGGGGATGTTTTGTGTAGCCTTCTTTGCGGCATTGGCCGCCGGCGGGCTCAGCGCAACGATGACATCCACCTTGAGACGGACCAACTCGGCGGCGAGATCCGGCAATTGATCTTCTCTTCTGTGGGCTCCCCGATATTCGATGACGATGTTTTTCCCGTCGACATATCCGAGTTCGCGGAGTCCCTGGAGGAACGATTCTGGTGGAGAATTCTCACGAAAGCCACCAAGGTTTAGATAGCCAATCCGCGGGATCTTGCCCATTGATTGGGCGTGCGCCAACGGAACGAAGGTCAATAGATAGAAAACCACGAAACAACCGACATTTTTCCGAATCATCAACCCTCCCTGATTTTCATAACCGCCTTTTCACAATCCAGTTCTCCTATCACCGAATCACCCGGTCCGCTCGCGCCAGCACATTCGGCGGAATCGGGAGGCCGAGATGCTTGGCGGTTTTCAAGTTGATCACCAGCTCGAACTTAGTCGGTTGCTCTACCGGCAGGTCGGCAGGTTTCGCGCCTTTAAGGATTTTGTCCACATACGTTGCGGCACGGCGGAACATGGCCGGGTAGCTCGGCCCATAGGACATCAACCCGCCGCGATTGACGAATTCGCTTTCGCCGAAAATCGTCGGGATTGCGCTCTTATTCGCGAAGGCAACGATGACTTCGCTGTTAGAAAAAGTTATCGGGTCGGGAAACACCACGAGAGCCGTGGCACGTTCTCTGGTGATTGCCTCAAACGCGCGCTCGAATCCATCAACGCCTTGAACTTCGACAAATTGGAGTTGCTGTCCAAATGCTGGCGCGGCAAGCCGCATTTCTTTTAAACCTACCTCCGCGGGTGGAATGGCAGCGTTAAAGAGCAGGGCTACGCGGGAGGCCTTGGGAAATGTTTCTTTGAGCAGTTCCAAACGTTTGGCGGCTAAATCCGGGGCGATAGAGGATAATCCTGTGATGTTGCCGCCCGGGCGCGCGAGGCTGGCGACGAGGCCGACACCCACTGGATCGCCAGGGTCAATGATCACAATGGGAATCGTGCTGGTCGCGGCCTTAGCCGCCTTGGCCGGCGGTGTCGACAGAGTAACGATGACGTCGACTTTGAGCTGAACCAAGTCGGCTGCGGCTTCACGGAGCCGGTCGGACTCGCCCCCTGTATCGCGTCGCTCTAGGGTAAGGTTCTTCCCCTGAATCCAGCCGAGTTCGAGTAATCCCGCCTCAAATGCTCGCATGCGAGGGCTTTGTCTAGTGTCGCCGGCAGACCTAATCTGGCGGGGAGAAAGCAAACCTATTCGCGGAACCTTGCCCGTCTGCTGCGCGTCGGCAAATTCGCCAATCGCGAAAATGAAAGGAGCTAACAGCGAGACGAGAATCTTTCGATTCATTAATTTTCTCCTCGATCAAAATTCTTTCTTGTCGCTATTGCCTCGTGCCTATTGCCTATTTGAAAAAGATAAAAGGATCAGGCATGAGTCTGAACTGCTTCTAGTTAAGAGCCCCACTCACTATTTTCTCTATGGTCTCGTCAATATTTTTGACGTACGATGCCGCGCCTTTCACCGCATAACGTTTGTCGATGAAGGTTCCGTTGGTGTAGCTGACCCAGACCTTTCCCTGCGAATCTTCCCAGACCAGGGCCTTAAACGGAATGTCAATTCCGGCCAGCGGCGCTTCCTTAATGATGTACGGTCCGCCGGCGCCTCGACCGAAGATAAGCAATTGGTTGGGCCGGATATCAACATTTACTTTCTTGGACATTTCCTGATAGTCGATGCGGGCAAAGATACTGGCACCTACACCCTTTGCCGCCGCTTCCACGCGGTCCATGGTTTCCGTCACGGAATACTTGCTGGGTTTCGTCACGATTCCCGCGTTCCGATCCAGAAGTCCGCTCTCATCGGCAAACGCGTAGGACGAGAACACAACTGCGGCAACGACAACCAAAAACTTTTTCATTTGTGTCTCCTCAATTGGTAATCCGCGTAGTTTCCCTTTTAAAACTCACCGTCGCGGCTCGCAGGTGAGAGGGCCATTGTTCAACTCATCAACCTGCGATCATTTAATCACCCGATCCGCTCTCGCCAGCACGTTGGGAGGAATCGTCAGACCGATTTGCTTTGCCGCTTTGAGATTGATGATCAGCTCGAACTTCTTCGGTTGCTCCACGGGGAGATCAGCGGGCTTGGCTCCCTTCAATATCTTGTCCACGTACACAGCCGCGCGCCGATAGAGATCAAGGTTGTCTGTCCCATAGGACATGAGACCTCCGTCATCGACAAACTCCTCCTGTGGGTAAATAGCCGGCATCCGGTATTTACCGGCAAACTCGACGATCTGTTTCCTTTCGGCGAAAAATAAGCGTCCGCCACCGATGATAATCGCGTTGACCTGCTTCTGCTTTGCGGTCTTGAAGGCACTCTCTAAACCTTTGGCGTCGACTCGGGTCTCGATCTCCTCCAATTTTAGTTTCAGTACCGCAGCCGCAGCCCTGAGATCACTCAGTCGAAGGTCTCCTCGTACTGGGGTTCCCGCCTGGCGCAGAACTCCTAATCGAGCGAGCTTGGGAACCGCGTCCATGAGTATCTCTGCCCGTTTACTATTTAATTCACTCGTTAAACTCGATAACCCCGTAACATTGCCTCCCGGCCGCGCAAGACTGGCAACCAGACCATCAACCACAGGGTCCGGAAAGCTCGTCATCACAATGGGGATCGTCGTGGTAGCTTTCTTGGCCGCCAATCCCGGCGCCCTACCCGTGACCACGATTAGATCGACCTTAAGACGAACCAGGTCCGCCGCAAGCTCAGGTACGCGCTCAGGCTTTTGCTCGGCAAATCGGTTCTCGATGGCGATATTCTTTCCTTCAGTCCATCCAAGCTTGCTCAACTCTTGCCGGAACGCTTCCACGAGGACGGCGCTTCCGGAAGCGGTGCTTGAATCGAGCAAGCCTATGCGGAAGATTTTCCCCGGCTGCTGCGCCTCTGCCCTCACCCCACACATCGCGAGTGTCACAATGACAGCGACAATTCCCACCCATT
>CAMLCX010000627.1 GCA_946478635.1 uncultured Pseudomonadota bacterium | reverse complement strand
GTTCCGGAAGGGTTGCAGCTCGATCGCAGCTCTGCCGCGAATAATCCGGGCTAGCATGCTCGGGAATTGCGCGTTTGCTCAATTGCGCCCCAGCAACAATCTTCGACCAAGCTGATCACCACGGCGTCTTCACTTTCTTTTTCTCGATATGCTTTTCAATCCACTTGATGAGCAGCTCGGCGATCTGGTCGCTGTTGGTGTTCCACATCATGATATGGTCGTTGCCCCAGATCCCCGCCTGCGGGATGCGGTCGAAGAGCGCGCTCTTGGGAAGCTTGGGCAGCGAGAGATAAGTGGCGTCGCCGCCGGCCGCGTTGATCTTGGCGTAGGTGTCCAGACAGGGAGCGGTGTCCGGCCGGCCGACTTGATTGATGCCATGGATGCTGAACTGCGGCACTTTGGCGGCGCCTTTGATTTCCGCATCGGGCGGCAGATTGCAGGCGCCCTGGGGCTCGATGCCGATGACCGCTTTGAAGAATTCCGGATTGAGATTGCTCAGCCGGCCGCCGGTGGTGCCGGCTTGTGAATGACCGAGCCAAATCGCCGGACCGACTTTTTTCATGACCGCCAAAAGGCCCGGATCGCTGCCGCCTTGCACCGGCCCTTCGGGGACCAGCGAGGCAAGCCAATGTTTGTAGCCTTCGGTATCCAGCGCGGGCATCAAATTGCCGTTGCAATAGACCGGTGGATTTTTCGGATCGCGCGCGTCGTTGCCGATACAACTCGGATCGTTGGGTCCGTGGGTCGGGTTCGGCGCCGGCAGCGGTCCGGTATTCCACTCCAACCACGCCGAGCTGTCCCACGCTCGAATTACGGCTTGCGTGTTTGGCTGGGCGGCGCCCGCTTTGACATCGTTGAACTGATCGGGCACAAAGCCGGCGCGCCCGCGTCCCGGCACATCGACGATGTACACGGGAAATCCGCGACGGAGAAAATAGTGCGCCCAGCCTTCCCGGCCGTCCGGGGTGGTGAGAAAGTGCACGCCGATGAGAGCGCCGCCCGGCACCATGACCACCGGCAGCGTATTTTTGCCGTTACGCAGCTTAGCCGGAATGAAATATTCGACATAAGCCTGGCCGGCGAGCACTTGCGTTTGGTTGTATGGAATCTTTTTCAGATCGCCGGCGTTCTGCGCGCCGGACTGGGTGCGGTTGACGATCTGGCCGCCAGCCCAAAAGATGCCGTGGGATTTGAGCGCCAGCGCCGGACGCTTTTGATCCACAGGCGGATAGGGATCGGCGCCGGCTTGCGCGGAAATAAAATTTGCCGCCAACAGCACTACGATCGTGACTATGCGCGAGCGTAAATTCATGAGACCTCCTAGTTAGGCATTAGGCAATAGGCATCAGGCAATAGGAAGAATGATCGTTCAAAACGTTCAAGCCGTTCAATCGCTGCGCTCCGTTCAAACCGTTCAAGAAGGAGGCGAGAGGCACGAGGCTTGAGGCGAAAGAATAGACTGAAAATAGGTTCCAGTCGTTCAAACCGTTTAGGGAACGCGTGATGACTCCGTTTTCTCCGGGCATAACCCGGGCAACTATCGAGTTCCACGGGTTCGTCTTTAATTGCCGTTCAACGATTCTACCGCATGCTCCGCCGCTATCATGCCGAGACCGAGAGAGGCCAATAACCCGTTGCCCGGCAAATAGCCTTCCAGCCCCTTGCCGGAGACACCGACGGCCACGCCGCCGCCGGCATAGAGGTTGGGAATGATCGAGCCATCGGCGCGCAGGACCTGGCCGTGCGCGTTCACTTTCAAGCCGCCTTGCGTGTGGTACAGCGCCACGGTCACTTTGATGCCGTAGTAGGGCGCCTCGAACGGCTGCGGCAGAACGCGCCCGAAGGCGTCCTTGCCGCCGCTCGCCGCGCGCTCGTTTGAGTCGCGCATGGTTTGCTTGAGCCCCTCGGCGTCGATGCCCAGTTTGCCGGCGAGCGCCTCCGGCGTTTCGCCTTTCATCAGCAGCCCCGCGTCGAGGAGGCCGGATAAACTTCTCAGCCCCGGCGCGTTTCGATGCAGCTTAAAAATCCGCTCATCGAAAATCTCGTAGGCGTGCTTGCCGGGCAGATCGAGCATTTTAATGCCGAGGCCGCCGGGATATCGGGTCTCATCGACAAAGCGCCTTCCGGCGCCATCGACCATGATCCCGCCCGAGAGCGCCACCTCGGGCGCCACCGCGCGCTTTCCCGGACCGATGTAGGCCGGGTAGGGCTGGAACGCGGCCATGTTCTCCGTCGCCGCTCCCATCTCCAAGCCCATCTTGATGCCGTCGCCGGTGCTGCCATGATGGCCGGGAAACGGAATGCCGAGCGCTTTGGGAATGTACCTGGCGAGCAACTCGGCGCTGGCGCCGAATCCGCCGGACGCCAAAATAATTTTTCGCGCCGTGATCATGCCGTTGCCTGTTTTCACTCCCACCACCGCGCCGCCGTCGTCCTGCTCGAGCGCGAGCACCGGCGTAGAGAAGCGCACTTGAATTTTCTTTTCGCGCTCCACCGCCGCGAATAGAAAATCGGTGACGGTCTTATCTTCCTTCCACGAGTGGGATCGCTGCGCGCTGTGGCCGAAGGCGAACTCGCCGATGTGAAATTCGATGCCGGCTTCATCGGTGAGAAAATCAGCCACCCGCCCCGAGGTTTCCGCCAGCCGCCGGGTTAGGACGGCGTCGCTCTCGCCGTTGTTGCGCCGCAAAATATCCTGCGCATAGAGAGCAGCGCTATCGTCGATTTTCAACTGGCGCTGTCGCCGGCTTGCGGCGGCGCGAATGCCTTTGGAAGAAAACGCCGTCCCGCCGCCAGGTTTGTCCGTTTTCTCGAGCAACAGCACCCGCGCGCCCTTCTTGGCCGCCACCAGCGCCGCCATCAGACCGCATCCGCCCGCGCCGATGACGATGATATCGCTATCTACGTTCTGCATCGAACCTCCACCAAATACGGCGGCCTGTTCCAGACGGTCAAGCCGTTCAACCGCTTTGCGCCGTTTAAGACGTTCGAGCTGGTTCCAGTGGTTCCAATTAGCATGCTCTGAGCCCTTCGACTCGCGCTCAGGATAGACTCCGTCGAAGGGTTCAACCGCTAC
>CAMLCX010000626.1 GCA_946478635.1 uncultured Pseudomonadota bacterium | reverse complement strand
GGCAGTGGCCAATGGTCAGCCGGGCCAATGGCGCAAGCGCGGCGGCGACGCCCAAGCGTTTTTGATCCAGTCCACCGACGCCGGCAAGAGTTGGAAGAAATTAGAGGGCGCGGTATCCCAGGCGACCCACAGTTTCGTCGAAAGCTTCGCCTTCGATCCGGCCAACGCGGATCGCATGTACGCGGCGCAGCAGAACGGCAGCCTGTTCGGCAGCGAGGACAGCGGCGCCAGCTGGTTTAAATTGGATGTCCAGGTCCCCGAGCTTTCGGATATGAAAGCCGCAAACGCCTAGACAATTGCGAGCAGGCGCGGAACCTTGAACTTTGAACTCTTGAACCTTGAACGAATAATTTTATGGCAAACCTAGTCGGCTGCGTGGCCATGTCCCACGCGCCTCAATTGATGCTCGATCCCGATCACTGGCACTTGCTGCGCGATCGGAAGGGCGACAACCTTCCCGATAAACCGGGCTTGGAAAACGAGACCACCGACGTCAAGTGGACCAAGTGGCGCGGCTGCATGGCGGCGATCGATCAGCTGCGTCTAAAAGTCGCGGCTCTGCGGCCCGATGTCCTGATCGTAGTCGGCGATGACCAGCATGAAAACCTGATCGACGACAACATGCCGCCGTTCACGATCTTCATTGGCGGCGAGGCGGAGTCGAGCGTCAGCCTGCGTTATCTCAATCAATCGCGATCGGAAAACCGCACGAAGTACCGCATCGACGCCAAACTCGCTGAAGCTCTTGTCACGGGATTGATGGATCGAGGCTTTGACCCTTCCTACTCGAAGGCGACGCGCTATGACGGCGGCCTCGGTCATGCGTTCGCGCGAGTGCTCAAATTTCTCAGTCCGGAGGCGCAGCACCGCGTTGTCCCGGTGATGGTCAATACGTACTACCCGCCGGCGCCGTCGGCGCAGCGCTGTCTGCGTTTCGGCCAGACGCTCGCGTCGCTCATTCGCGAGTATCCCGGCGATGACCGGATCGTGATCGCCGCCTCGGGCGGCCTCAGCCACACCAAAATAGACGAAGCATTGGATGCTGGATTCCTAGCTGCTCTCAAATCCAACGACACGGCCTATATGAGCGCCATGCCTTCGGCGCTGTTCCGCGAAGGCACTTCGGAGATCCTCAACTGGATCGTCATCGCCGGCGCCGCGAACCGAAACGGCACGGTCGTCGACTATCTGCCGCTCTATCGCACCAGGACCGGTGTCGGTTGCGCCATGGGATTTGCCTACTGGGACCTGAACTGAAACGGCTGTCAGTTACCTTTAGAGCAATCCCAAAATCTTTGTTGGTCATCTCCACCGGACGTGAGAGATCTAAGATTTTTCACTATGTCAGACTGTGTGAAAACTCGATCGGAACCCTTCGACTCAGCTCAGGGCGAACGGATAAGTACTTGGATTCTAACAAAGCCATCCCGTTCGTGGTGAGCGCCGTCGAACCATGAACGTAGTTTTCACACAGTCTGACGTTCGAAATGACACACCTGCGTCATCGTCATACTTTCTGCGTTGCGAAAAGATGGAGCATTCCGTTCGTTTCGCTCTCAAATCATCAAGATCGCTGCATCGATGAACGACGAAACTTCCAAACCTGACTCACAATCCGTCGGGCGCCTTGCCGCGTTTTACTACCGCGACTTCAGACTTTTTTGGCTGAGCTTGTTCATTTCCAACATCGGCACCTGGATGCAGATGACGGCCACCAACTGGCTGCTCTATCAGCTGACGCATTCGCCGGTGCAACTCGGGTTGAACGGCGTCTTTCGCGCGCTCCCGGCCATCGGGCTCGGGCTGATCAGCGGCACTTTCGCCGACCGCTACGATCGCAAGTGGCTATTGCTTTGGACGCAAGTCGTTTTGGCGTTGCTCACCTTCGGTTTGGCAATGCTCGATTACGCGGGTCACATTCAAGCCTGGCAAATTTATCTTTTCACTTTTATCAGCTCATCGGTCGGTTCCTTCGATGGTCCCGCTCGTCAATCCTTATTTCCAACACTGGTTCCACGCGCGGTTTTGCCCAATGCGGTGGCGCTCAATTCGCTTCTCTGGAAAGGCGCCGCCCTGATCGGTCCCACGCTCGGCGGCATTGCCATCAGCGCCATGGGCACCGCCGGCGCATTTTTCGCCAACGCCGCAAGCTTTCTCGCGGTTGTCGTCGCTCTCCTGCTCATGCGCGCGTCGTCGCCCGCGCGCGAGAAGCAGCGCGATTTCGTCGCCGAAACGAAAGCCGGTTTCGCCTACATCGTTTCGCAGCCGGTTATTCTCGGTCTCACGGTTATGGAAGCCTTCGCTTCCGTCTTCGGCCTGGATCACACCCTGCTGACGATCCTGGCGAGCGACGTGTTCCGCGTCGGCGCGCACGGATTTGGATTCTTACAATCCGCGCGCGGTTTCGGCGCGGTGATCGGCTCGAGCGTCTTTATCGGCATGGGCCACCGCGCGGGGCAAGGCGGGATTCTCATTATCTCGGCGCTTCTCTATGGCGCGGGGTTTGCGCTTTTCGGCCTGGCGCCGTCGTTTTTTCTCGCCCTCGTTCTGCTCGCCTTTGTCGGCGCCACCGACACGATTTGGGCCGCGGCGCGCGGCACGATCATGCAGCTGCGCACACCGGACAAATTTCGCGGCCGGGTCATGGGGGTGTTTCAGTTGAGCAACCGCGGGCTTCACCCTTTAGGCCAATTGGAATCCGGCATCATGGTGCCGCTCATCGGCGCCCGTGAAGCCACGGTCATGGGCGGAGCGATTATCACGATCATCACCCTGTTGACCGCCTGGCGCATACCCGAGCTTGTGAAATTTCGTTTGGGCAGGACCGGCGACCGGTCCGAGGCCGGGGAAATCGAAGAGGAAAAGCCCGCGACTGGTTAAACAACGACCCGTGTCGCATCTTGAGTCGCTTGAGACTTGAAACACAAAACCGTGACTGTCGCTGTTAGAATCGATCATGAAACCAACTCTCTGCGAGGTGAGGATCAGCGTCGCCGAAGACCGGTGAAGTTATCTGATGTTGCTAGTGTCGCGTCTCCTAAATTCGCTGACTATTCCCCTGTGCGTTTTCCGCAAA
>CAMLCX010000625.1 GCA_946478635.1 uncultured Pseudomonadota bacterium | reverse complement strand
CTTATACTCGACGTTACAGCGGGCCGAATTCTCGTGTCAACCGCCTTGGCCCTTCGCTGAAGAACTCGAAGTCCGCCGAATGAGCCACCGCCCGATTTCCCTTGAACGAGCCGTCAACCCGGAAAATCCGGCCTCGTATTGACAAGAAAATTTCACTGCGATATTTGAAACAAAAGTTTCATGACTGCCATTAAACAACTTTTGACCAAGGTCGAGTCGCTTAACGGCGCCCAGCGCCGGCTCGGCCGCTATCTGCAAAACGACAGCTCGGCCTTGTTGCTTTCCAACGTCAACGATCTGGCCCAGGCGGTGGGCGTCAGCAAGGCGACCGTGGTGCGCTTCGCCAAGACTCTCGGCTACGCCGGGTTTCCGGAATTCAAACGCGACATCCAAAAAGAAATGCGGCGCAAGCTGCGCGCCGCCGACCGCATGAAGGAAACCTTCGCCGAGCTGGGCGACGACGAGAATATCTTTGCCAAGCTGATCAAGCGCGATATCCAGTTGCTGCAGGAGACTTTGCGGGCGGCGTCCTTCACGGATTTCCAAAAGGCCGTTGAAGTGATATTAAAAGCGCGTAAGGTTTTTCTCATCGGGCTCAACGCATCGACGGCGCTTGCTTACATTCTCTATTTTAGGCTCGTGCGCGTAAAAAAAGATGCTCATTGGATCTTTTTGACCGGCGGCACTTCGCTGGTGGAGCAGCTGGCGTTTATGGAAGCGGGCGATGTCCTGATCGCCATCGATTTTCTCGAAGTGCCGCGGGAAGTTCAGACGGCGCTACAGCACGCGAAGAAGATCGGCGCGCCGATCCTCGGCATCACCGATTTTCCAAGCTCGGCGATCGCCAAAGCCGCGAATGTTTGCCTTTACGCCAAGCGTGGCCTGCATAGTTCGGTGAATTCGCTAACCCCGGCCTTCTCGCTGGTCAATGCTTTGGCGATCGCCGTTGGTTGGGCGAAAAAATCGGACTCGATCAAGGCACTTACGGATCTCGACAATTTATTGGAAGAACGCGGGCTATAACCGGCCCAAATAAATTAAGGAGAAGGAATATGTCAACAAAATTAAAATTTGGATTGCTGCTGCCTCATTTTTGCGAGTATGGATCCAC
This sequence comes from uncultured Pseudomonadota bacterium, assembly GCA_946478635.1. Next base: position 1,968 of record CAMLCX010000625.1, on the reverse strand, counting down.
CGAACTTTGCATCGAGGGTTCGAAAAAGGCCGAGGCCTACGGCTTTGACTCGGTTTGGGTGAGAGACCATTTGGTCTTCGAGCCGCACGGCATGGAAGGCGAAGACAACACGCACATTGAGGGGTTACTGGTCCTTGCGGCAATTTCGTCGGTTTGCAAAAAACTGATTCTCGGCACCGGCACCGTGATATCCCATCGCAATCCGATCCATTTGGCGCAGAGCATGGCCGGCCTGAGCACAATGTGCGAGAACCTCATCATGGGTCTGGGCCTCGGCACTTTTCCTCATGAATTCGAAGCCGCCGGGTACAAAAAAGTCACCTTGCAGGATCGCGCCAACATGGCGAAAATCAACGCCCAGCTATGCCGCCGTTTCTGGGCCGGTGAAAAGATCAGTTACAAGGACGATTATTACGATTTCAAAGACGTCGAGCTCAAACCGACGCCGAAAAAACCGATTCCAATTTGGTACGGCGGCGGCACACCGGCATCCGTGCGGCGCGCGGCGGACTACTGTGACGGCTGGATGCCCGGACGTATTCCCACGGCGACGTTTAACAAGATGGTCAGGTATCTCGAAGAACAGTGCAAGCTCGCGGGCCGCCCCATGGTCACGACCGGTGCGATCCCGATTACCAGCATCGACAAGAATAGAGATGTGGCGCTCAGCAAGGTCAACGTCAAGGGTCTGATCAACGAAGGGAACCAGCCGAGCAAGAAGACCTGGGTTCGACCTAAATCCGGAACATTTTCCACGGTCGAGGATATCGAAGGGTTGCTCATGGCGGGCACTCCGGCCAACATCGCCCGCGACACCAAACGGTATGAAGAAGCCGGCCTCAATCATATCGTTTTCGATCTGCGCTTCCGCTACGCCGACTGGTACCAGCAGATCGACTTGTTGGGCCAGGAAGTTCTGCCGGCGGTACGTGCTTGATTAAGGTTCAAATCGTTCAAGCCGTTCAAACAGTTCAAAACGTCCGATCCGAGTCCGAAAACGTTTTGAACGACTTGAACGGTTTGAACTTTTTGAACGGAATTTTGGAGATCTAAAATGCGCACCGAAAAAGTCAATTTTTACAGTGAAGGCATCAAGCTCGGCGGCGTGCTTTACCTGCCCGACTCGGACAAGGGCAAACCGTTTCCCGGAATCGTTCAAGGCCCCGGTTTTCTCGGCCTCAAGGACGCCAAACACTACATCATGATGTTCGAGAAGCTTTGCGCCGCGGGCTACGCCTGTCTTTGTTTCGATTACCGCGGCTGGGGCGACAGCGAAGGCAGCGATCGCGGTTGGGTGATGCCCCAGTGGCAAGCCGCGGATATCCGCAGCGCGCTGAGTTACCTGGAAACCCGTCCGGAGATCGACGCCGATCGCCTGGCCACCTACGGCTCCGGCGGCACCGGCGGCGGCAATGCCGTGTACGTGGCCGCCATCGATCCGCGCGTCAAGTGCTGCGTCAGCTATCTCGGCGTCAGCAGCGGCCGGGAGTGGCTGCACTGCATGCGCCGTGAATACGAATGGGTCGATTACTTGAAGAGCATCGACGAAGACCGCAAACAACGCGCTGTGACCGGCAAAGGCGCCATCGTCAGCGCACGCGAAGGCGGCATCATGGTGCAAACCCCGGAGCGCCAGACCACCACCATCAAGAAAGACGTCGCGGATAAAATCCCCGACGCCATGCCGCTCGCCTGCGCCGAGGCGATGCTGGAGTACAGCCCCATCGACGTGGTCCATAAGATTTCACCGCGCGGCGTGCTTTTCATCGCGGTGGAAGGCGACGCGGTCACGCCGGAGCAGCAATCCTTCGATCTGTACGAAAAAGCCGGCGAGCCGAAAAAGCTGGTGTTGTATAAGAAGACCACACACTACGGCATTTATAATGATTACTTCGACGATGTCGCCGCCAATGTTGTCGACTGGTACAATCGGCACTTGAAATACCACAAAGTCGAAGTTACTGAAAA
>CAMLCX010000624.1 GCA_946478635.1 uncultured Pseudomonadota bacterium | reverse complement strand
TGCAGGCGCCGCACTCGCCGGTGTTGCAGCAGAGTTTGCTGCCTTTCATTTCCAAAGTGTCGCGGAGAAATTCCAACAGCGACGCCGACGCATCTGTGCTGGCGCTGACCGATTGGCCGTTGATTCTGGTATTAATGGTAATGCTCATCACGCTACCTCCTTGCCGGTGGCTGCTTTCCAGGTTTGTTCCAGACCGCGGCGGGTCAAAGCTTCGACGATCCAGCGGCGATATTCGCCGCTGCTACGCTGGTCGTTGATCGGGCTCGATTCCGATGCGGCCAGGGCTGCTGCTTCCTTCAGCAGCGCCGCCGTCAGCGGTTTGCCGCGCAGCAGCGCTTCGGTCTTCGGCGCGCGCACCGGCGTCGGCGCCACGGCGCCCAAACCGATGCGCACATCCTGCACATTGTTTTTCCCCGCATCGGGCGTGAGCAGAACCGCGACGCCGACCATGGCGATATCCATGGCGCCGCGCACCGCGTGCTTCAGATAAACGCTTTTGCTGCCCGCGGCGGGATAAGGCACGTCGATTTCCGTCAAGAGACCCTTCGCGCCGAGAACCGACTTACCCGGTCCTTGAAAAAACGAGGTGAAGGGCTGGCTCTTTTCACCGTCCGGAAATGCGCACTTGCCGATCGCTTCCAGCACCAGCAAGGGCGCCAGGGTTTCGCCCGACGGCGAAGCGCGGCAGATATTGCCGCCGATGGTGGCCGTGTTGCGCACCTGCAGCGATGCAAACTGATGCGACGCTTCCCACAGCACCGGCAGCTTTTCGCGCACCAGGGTGCTGGTTTCCAGATCGCGGATGGTCGTCAGAGCGCCGATGCGCAGGCTGCCGCCATTTTCTTTGATCCCGCTCATGCCCGGGAGCTTTTTGATGTTCACCAGCGAGCCCGGCTCTTCTTTGAACTTGATGTCCACCATCACGTCCGTACCGCCGGCGATGACTTTGGCCTCGGCGCCGTGCTTTTCGAGCACGGACAACGCTTCGCTTAGCGATTTTGGTTCGAAATACTCCATAATCGTTGCCTCTCGATCTTGTTAATTGTTTTGTCTGGATTCGCTTCCGTCTTAGCCCAAGTCGCGTGCCTATGGCAAGGGGCTCTTGGCCACGCGCACAGATCTATTTATGTTATGCCCGACCCATCCTTGCCGGGATTGGTTCCGGATTAACCGCTATGCTACAATGCATCAAACTGGTGCATGGGTGATGCAACTTTACCGAGGGGTTATGAAAGCAGTGACTTTGAGAAATGTTCCGGCAGAGATCGCGAAGCTCGTGCGCAAAGAAGCGGAGCGTCAACGCACAAGCATCAACAAAGCCGTGATAAGTCTGTTGCAGGCGAGAGCGGAGGCACGCAAGAAAAAACAGACCAAGACAACAAATTACGACGATCTCGATGCTTTGGCAGGGTCCTGGACAAAAAAGGAAGCCGCCGAATTTGACAAGGCTCTAAAATCGCAGCGGTCCATCGACCCCGAATTATGGAAATAGATAATGCGCGTGTTGTTGGATACTTCGGCGTATTCCGCCTTCATGAGGGGACACACTGAAATTTGTGTCGCCGTTAAGACGAACGATGAAATATTTTTGAACTCCGTCGTCTTAGGCGAACTCAAGGCCGGTTTCATCAAAGGGAACCGGCGGCGCAAAAATGAAAATGAGCTGCGCCGATTTCTCTCATCCCCTCGGGTTGGAGTTCTCGATATCAGTGAGGAAACCGCCGAAAGGTACGCGATGATTTTAAGTTCCCTGTGGAAGGCGGGGACGCCAATCCCGACAAACGATATTTGGATAGCGGCCAGTGCTATGGAATACGGTTTGCAAGTGCTGACTACGGACGAGCATTATCGGAAAGTCCCGCAGATCATGGTGGATTGTTATTCGGTAAGTTGACTCAAAGGTTTTTCGGTCTCCAGGCATTCGCATCGATAACAAACTCCTCTCACCTTTCCAGTCCTGGGTTGGAATTTAATCAATCGTTTGAAGTGCCGATTTCGATCGACGAAATGGCGCCGCCTGGACGGCCGCGTGACAACAGGGAAAACCATAGAAAATTCGTTAAAGCCTTAACTAAACCCGTCTTGCGGTTTCAATCCACCGAGAATATAGAACGGTAATCTGATTGAATGAGACGAGGAGATTCGACACTGTGAGACTGCCGCACCGCGATCCGATTCAGCTCGGCCCGACGCCGTACGAAGCATTTCAAGCAAAGGAAGGGATTCCTTCCGTCACCGGATTTTTCATCGAAGATTTGATGGATGTCGAAGTGAAGCCGTGGGCGCGCATGGGCGTACTGGGCTCGTTTCTCAATCTCGGCGAGCAGCAGGAGACCGACGCTTACATTTGCGAGATTCCCGCCGGCAAGCAGACTGAGCCGCAGCATCATATGTTTGAAACGCTCGTGTATATTCACAAAGGCCGCGGCGCGACGACCGTGTGGTTCGAAGGCGATGCCAAGCAGACTTTCGAATGGGCCGCCGGCGCGATCTTCGCGATTCCGCTGAACGTATCATACCAGCACTTCAACGCTTCCAACGAGCCGGTGCGTTTTCTCGCCGGCACCAACGCGCCGCACGTGATCAACTTGTTTCACAACGAGGATTTTATTTTTCGTAATCCCTTTCAGTTCCGCGACCGCTTCCGTCCCGATCGAGAGTTCTTCAACGAGAACAAAAAACTGACGATTCGCTCGTGGGAAAGCAATCTGGTGCCGGACGTGAACGAATTTGCTCTCGACGACTACGCGATGAAAGGCAAGGGCGTGAGGATCATGCGCTTCGGCCTGGCGGGCACGACCTACGGTTGTCACGTGCAGGAATTTCCCGCGGGTAGCCGCAGCAAGTTTCACCGTCACGGTCCCGGCGCGATCGTTTGCGTCACCAAGGGCGAGGGTTTCGCCATGGTGTGGCGCGAGGGGGAAGAGCGTACGCGCTTCGAGATCAAACCGGGGTCGATTTATTCGCCCGGCGATCTCATGTATCACGGCCATTTCAATACCGGCCATGGAACTTTGCGCCACTTTGCCATGCGCGGGCGCAGCCCCAAATTCAGCCAGGACCGCTTTCGGACGAAGCTAC